>CAZHSJ010000010.1:0-22064 GCA_964535225.1 Uncultured Candidatus Berkiella sp.
AGATATTTATTCTGTTATCTAAAAACGTGATGACTTCTCGTACTACCTCTTGATAGTGAGGCGCTTGTTGCATGGTTTGGGGGGTACCCTGCATATGCATTAAGCAAACTTTCACCGGATGATTTTTTAAGAGTTCAATTGCGCCCGTATCTTGCAAGGCGTTTACATCATTGATGATATCCACCCCAACTTTTAATACTTCTTTCATCACTGCCGTATGCCGCGTATCAATAGAAATCTTCACATCCGTTTGTTTTTTGAGCGCTTCAATCACCGGGATCACCCGTGCGCATTCTTCATCTACGCTAACGTTCATAGCACCAGGGCGTGTCGACTCACCGCCAACATCAATAATATCAGCGCCTTCTTGAGCCAATTGTAAACCATGGGCAACGGCTTTTTCTGTGGAATAGAAAAGTCCACCATCAGAAAATGAATCAGGCGTCACGTTTAGAACGCCCATAATCTTTATTGACATTGTAAATTCCTAAAATATTAGGCCGGCACAAAGGCCGGCCTCTTTACAAAATTTCTAGGGGAAAATGTTAATGCGATTTAGCAGTGTCTTCGTCATCCATACTACGTTTTTGTGGATCAGTTGACGGATCAATAGGCGCTTCCTTGTTGCTGCTGCTTGGTGAACGCGGTGGTTCTCCCGTAGAAGAATCTCCCGTGGACCATCCATCAGGTTCACGTGGTGTTTTGCCTGCCATCAGATCTTCCAATTGTTTGGCATCAATGGTTTCATACTTAAGCAGTGCTTCTGCCATCTTATGCAAAATAGATTCTTTGTCTTGCAAAATCTTTTTAGCTCTATCGTAATTTTTATCTATGATTTTGCGTACTTCTTCATCGATAGTGCTGGCAGTTGTGCTGGCTATTTCTTTACGCACGCTAACGCTGTGGCCTAAAAAGACTTCGCCTTCATCTTCGCTGTAGGTTAAGGGCCCTAACTTTTCCGAAAGCCCCCATTTCGTAACCATGTTACGGGCAATTTCAGTGGCACGTTTAATATCGTTAGAGGCACCCGTGGTAACAGATTCTGCTCCAAAAATGAGCTCTTCAGCAAGACGCCCCCCAAAGAGGGTTGCAATAGAGCTTTCAAGACGTTTCTTAGAATAGCTGTATCTGTCTTGCTCGGGTAAGAACATGGTAACGCCCAAAGCGGCCGCTCTTGGGATAATGGTGACTTTGTAAACAGGATCATGATCAGGCACGGTCAAGCCAACAATCGCGTGGCCTGCTTCATGGTAAGCCGTTAATTGGCGCTCTTGCTCACTCATGACCATGCTATGGCGTTCAACACCCATGATAATTTTATCTTTGGCATGCTCCATTTCTTCCATGTCGACTAAGCGTTTGTTGTGACGCGCAGCTAAGAGCGCAGCTTCATTCACTAAATTCGCCAAATCAGCACCAGAGAAACCAGGTGTACCTCGCGCTATGACTCTGGGATCCACATCATCGGTAATAGGAATTTTACGCAAGTGTACCTTAAGAATTTGTTCACGACCTCTGACATCGGGTAAGCCGACAACCACTTGCCTATCGAAACGACCAGGGCGTAATAATGCTTTATCTAATACGTCAGGGCGGTTAGTGGCGGCAATCACGATAACGCCTTCGTTACCTTCAAAGCCATCCATTTCCACCAATAACTGATTTAAAGTTTGTTCACGTTCATCATGACCACCACCTAAGCCTGCGCCCCGATGACGACCTACTGCATCAATTTCATCGATAAAGATAATACAGGGTGCATGTTTTTTGGCTTGATCAAACATATCACGTACGCGAGAGGCACCCACACCAACAAACATTTCAACAAAGTCAGAGCCTGAAATGGTAAAGAAAGGCGCTTTGGCTTCCCCAGCAATGGCTTTGGCCAATAAAGTTTTACCGGTACCAGGTTGCCCTACGAGTAATACACCTCTTGGGATCCGTCCGCCTAAACGTTGGAATTTTTCGGGATCTTTTAAGAAGTCGACTAATTCTTTCACTTCTTCTTTTGCTTCATCCACACCAGCAACATCAGCAAAGGTGACTTTCACTTGATCTTCGCCTAGTAATCTTGCTCGGCTTTTACCAAAGGTCATGGCACCACGGCCACCGCCCCCTTGCATCTGGCGCATAAAGTACATCCACACACCAATGAAGAGGATAATGGGGAACCAGCTAATAAAGATATTCATCAACAAACTTTGTTGTTCTGGTGCTTTACCAATAATAGTGACTTTGTTGTTAATGAGTTCTGCCAACAGATATTCATCAGGAATAGGCATGTAGGTGATAAAATTTTCGTCCGCACGCGTGGTACCGCGAATTTGACGATTATCTATCGTGACAGATTTCACATCGCCTTTCTTAACGCTATCTAGAAATTGCGAATAAGGAACTTTGTTAGGCTGAGCATGTCTTGGGCCAAAATTGCTAAAGACGGACATCAATATAACTGCAATGATGAGCCATAATACAAGATTTTTTACCATGTCGTTCAAGCGAGGACCCCTTGGTGTAGCTACATCAAAATTTTGTTTTATGAGTTTATCAACTTAACAATATGATCGGCAAACTAAACGGCTGCCATAAGTAATATACTATATATTATAGTAGCCTCTCGCCAAGACATACAGCTCGCGAGAAGCAGATCGAGAGGCATCAGGCTTACGGATCACCACTTTTTCAAAGCACTGACGTAATTTTTTAATATAAAGATCAAAGTCTTCCCCTTGAAATACCTTCGCCAAAAATCCCCCGCCTTTTTTTAAATGCTGCATAGCAAAATCTAAGGAAAGATCGGCTAAATACATCACGCGTGGTTGATCTACAGCCAATACGCCACTTAAGTTAGGCGACATATCAGAAACAACCCAGTCAATCTTTTGTGAACCTACTAAATTTTCAAGCTGAGCCAATACGGCCTCTTCGGTAAAATCGCCCTGTAAGAAAGTAACGCCCAAAATAGGCTCCATTTCAAGTCTATCCAGCGCAATAACACTCCCCTTTCTACCCACCAGCTTAACTAAAATTTGTGACCAGCCGCCGGGGGCGGCGCCTAAATCAACCACCGTCATGTTAGGCTTGAATAAATGATCTCTTTCGTGCAGCTCCAACAATTTAAAAGTGGCACGCGATCGATAGCCCAGCTTCTGCGCTTTTTGCACAAAAGGATCGTTGATATGACGTGAGATCCAGGATTTTCCGTGTTTTGTGGTGGCCATGGTTTTACAGCGGTGAGGTTCTCAGGTTACAATGCGATAAGTTGAACTTCATTCTAAAGTAATTTGTAGCAAATGTTAACCCGTAGTTTTATAAGAAACTTAATCACTAAAGCCCACCCCTTAAAACCGGTGGTACTAATTGGCAACAAAGGGCTCACCCCCGGCGTGCATAATGAAGTGGAAGCCGCTTTGTTAGCGCATGAATTAATCAAAGTGCGCGTGAATGCACCAACAAAAGAAGCCAGAAAAGAAATGGTTGCGCAAATTGTTGATCAACATCAAGCAACGATGGTGCAACAAGTTGGGCATATTTTGGTTTTATATCGAGAAAATACAGAATAATCTTTTAAATATTATCCCATAACTTTATTGTTTCCTTATCATGCCCTCACCCGGTCTTCGACCACCCTCTCCCGTACACGGGAGAGGGGAAAGAAAAGCAGCGCAACTCTTTCCCTTCGCGCTTAAGCTACATACTCAATCTCATTAATCTCATACTCTATCTCACCACTTGGCGTGCGCACGTTAACCACATCGTTCTTGCTTTTACCAATAATGGCTCGCGCAATGGGTGAATTTACTGAAATCATGCCAAATTTCAAGTCAGCTTCATCATCACCAACCACTTTATATTTCACTTGCTCATCGGTATTAACGTTAATCAAGGTAACTGTCGTGCCAAACACAACGCGACCATTTTTCGGCAGCTTGGTAACATCAATGATTTGCGCATTGGCTAATTTATTTTCTACTTCCGATATTCTGCCTTCTAAAAAGGATTGTTGCTCTTTAGCCGCATGATATTCTGCATTTTCTTTCAAGTCGCCATGACCACGCGCTTCCGCGATGGCTTCAATAATCTTTGGGCGCTCTTGGGTTTTTAAACGGTTTAATTCTTCACGAAGCAGTTTCTCGCCCCTGACCGTCATGGGAAACTTAATCATTGTGCTTTAACCCTTAAATGCAGTTCCTGAATGGGCGCAATGGTATCATTTTTTTGATAATTCAGCGCAAGTACTTGCGCGCGCGCACCAGACAGGGTAGTTGTATAACACACTTTATACTGAAGTGCCGCTCGACGAATTGCCCATGAATCTGCAATAGCTTGCCGACCTTCAGTCGTGTTAATGATGAAGGCAATTTTATCATTTTTGATGCTATCTACAATATGAGGCCGGCCCTCAGTGACTTTATGGATAGTTTCACAGGCTAAACCCGATGCTTGCAATGCCTTTGCCGTGCCCTGTGTCGCGAGTAGCTTGAAACCAAATTGTTGGAGTTTCTTAGCCATTTCAACAACACCAGGTTTATCAGCATCGCGCACACTGATCAGGGCATATTGACCTGAGATCTGCGGAGAAAGCGTTGCCAGCTCACTTTTGGCATACGCTTGGGCAAAATTTTCTCCCACCCCCATCACTTCTCCGGTTGAGCGCATTTCTGGGCCTAAAATAGGATCAACCCCGGGGAATTTTTCAAAAGGAAAAACGCTCTTTTTCACCGCATAAAATTCAGGGATCCGTTCTTTTTGCTGCTGTTGTTCAACGAGAGATTTGCCAATCATGCAACAAGCCGCGATTTTGGCTAATGAAACGCCAATCACTTTGGAGATAAACGGAACTGTTCTAGCCGCACGCGGATTAACTTCCAAAATATAAATTTGATTATTTTTAATCGCAAATTGGGCATTAATTAACCCAACCACGCCAAGTTCAATGGCCATTTTACGAATGCTGTCACGCATCTGATTTTGAATATCTTCGCTTAAACTAAAGGGGGGCAAAGAGCAGGCAGAATCACCAGAGTGCACTCCCGCTTGTTCAATGTGCTCCATGATGCCACCAATTAAGACATTTTCACCATCACTAACAGCATCAACATCAACTTCAATAGCATCATCTAAAAATCTATCTAACAAAATGGGCGCATCGGCTAGTACATTTTGGCGTTCCATATAGTCTTTTAATTCTTCATCAGAATAAACAACCTCCATCGCACGCCCGCCCAATACGTAGGAAGGTCTGACAATCAAGGGGTAGCCAATGTTAGCGGCAACGGTTAAGCCCTCTTCAATAGTCGCCGCCATACCATTAGGTGGCTGCAACAAGTTCAGTTGAGAAAGCATCTGTTGAAAACGCCCTCTGTCTTCTGCCCTATCAATGGCATCCGGAGAGGTGCCTATAATTGGCACGCCGTTCGCCTCTAAGGCCTTGGCTAATTTGAGTGGCGTTTGTCCACCAAACTGCACTATCACGCCATTTGGTTTTTCTAAGTGAACAATTTCTAATACGTCTTCAAGGGTTAAGGGCTCGAAATACAATCTGTCAGAGGTATCATAATCGGTTGACACCGTTTCAGGGTTGCAATTCACCATGATAGTTTCATAGCCCTCATGTCGCATAGCTTGCGCAGCATGAACACAACAATAATCGAATTCAATGCCTTGACCAATACGATTTGGCCCACCGCCTAATACCATAATTTTTTTATTATTGGAGGGGTTTGCTTCACATTCTTCATCGTACGTTGAATAAAGGTAGGCTGTTTCTGATAAAAACTCAGCAGCACAGCTATCCACGCGCTTATAAACAGGACGAACACCTAGTTGATAACGTTGTTTTCTCACTGCTTCTTCGGTTACCCCTAAAAGCTTCGCTAATCGGTTATCTGAAAACCCTTTACGTTTTAATTGAAACATCCATGTTTTATTTATTTGAGGCAACGAGGTTTGTTTAAGGGAATTTTCCGTTTTAACTAAATCTTCAATTTGCGCTAAAAACCAGGGATCAACATGTGAAAGTTCATAAATTTCAGTTAAGGTTAGCCCCATTCTAAACGCATCGGCAATATACCATAAACGGTTTGAGGTCGGCCTTTGTAAATTGGAACGCACCTCTGTTTTAGCTTCAGATTTGGTGATATCCACAATTGGCTCGAGTCCATACAAGCCTACTTCTAAACCACGAATAGCTTTTTGCAAAGATTCTTGGAAGGTGCGCCCCATGGCCATCACTTCACCAACCGACTTCATTTGCGTCGTTAAATAAGGTGAGGCTTGCGGAAATTTTTCAAAATTAAACCGTGGAATTTTGGTAACGATATAGTCAATAGAAGGCTCAAAGGAAGCAGGCGTTTGATTTTGGGTGATCTCATTCGCCAGCTCATCCAGGGTGTAACCAATCGCTAATTTTGCCGCTACTTTTGCAATAGGAAAACCCGTTGCTTTAGAAGCAAGCGCTGAGGATCGCGATACTCTGGGGTTCATCTCGATAACATGTAGCTCACCTGTTTTAGGGCACACGGCAAACTGCACATTTGAGCCCCCAGTTTCAACGCCAATTTTTCTTAACACCGCTATCGAGGCATCTCGCATGAGTTGATATTCTTTATCGGTAAGGGTTTGCGCAGGCGCCACCGTGATAGAGTCGCCGGTGTGAACACCCATGGCATCCATATTTTCAATAGAACAAACGATGATGCAGTTATCGTTTTTATCGCGCACCACTTCCATTTCATATTCTTTCCAACCAATAATGGATTGTTCTATTAACAATTCACTGGTGGGGGACATTTCCAAACCACGCTTACAGATCTCTTCAAATTCTTCCATATTGTAAGCAATGCCACCCCCACTGCCGCCTAAAGTAAATGACGGGCGTATAATGGTAGGAAAGCCCACGCTCGCTTGGGCCTGTTTTGCACTCTCCAAACTATGTGCTATTGCAGACTTTGGCATTTTTAAACCAATTTCTCGCATGGCTTTTCTAAATTGTTCTCTATCTTCTGCTTTATCAATGGCTTCTTTGCTTGCCCCAATTAATGCTACGCTATATTTTTCAAGAACCCCTTCTCTAACTAAATCAAGCGCACAGTTCAAGGCCGTTTGCCCCCCCATCGTGGGTAGTAAGGCACAAGGTTTTTCTTTTTCAATAATCTTAGCCACTATTTTCCAGTGAATGGGCTCAATATAGATAGCATCCGCCATTTGCGGATCGGTCATGATAGTAGCGGGATTAGAATTCACCAAAATAACGCGATAACCTTCATCCTTTAATGCTTTGCATGCCTGGGCACCGGAATAATCAAATTCACATCCCTGCCCAATCACAATCGGGCCTGCACCAATGACTAAAATACTTTTCAAATCACTTCGCTTAGGCATGCTGTAACTCTTGCTCTTGTATGGATTTTTGGTTTTTGCGATATTGCGTCATGTCATGAATAAAGTGTTCGAACAGCCCTCTGGCATCGTTTGGACCTGGGCCAGCTTCAGGGTGCCCTTGAAAACCAAACAACGGTAAGGTGTTGTGTCTAAAACCTTGAATGGTGTTATCGAATAAGGAACGATGCGTAATCGTAAGGCAAGCAGGGACAGAACCTTCTTCTACTGCAAAGCCATGATTTTGGCTGGTGATCAGTACCTTTTGACAGCTTATCTGTCGCACGGGATGGTTACCACCATGGTGACCAAATTTCATTTTTGTGGTCTTCGCACCACACGCGAGTGCTAGCAATTGATGTCCTAAGCAAATCCCAAAAAGCGGGATTTTGTGCTTCATAAACTCTTTAATCGCGTTAATGGCATAATCACATGGTTGTGGATCGCCAGGCCCATTCGATAAAAAGATCCCATCGGGGTTCATCATGAGTACTTGTGATGCTGGCGTTTTTGCATTAACTACCGTAATACGACAGCCGAGATCATGCAAACATCTTAATATGGTTTTTTTAATACCAAAATCATAGGCCACAACATGAAACTCAGATGGCAACACTTTAGGGGTAAATGACCACACCCCTTTTTCTTGCCAAACATAAGTTTCTTTTGTGGTAACTTCTTTCGCTAAGTCCAATCCTTTTAACCCACCAAAAGCATTGGCTAAATGAATGGCTTCTTCTTGCATTGCTTTGGAGAGGTGAGGGGCATGGTAAATACAACCCCTTAGTGCACCTTTTTGCCGAATTAAACGGGTTAATCTCCGTGTATCGATTTCGGCAATGCCAAGTACTTTCGCCTGCGCTAAATAGGCATCGAGTGATGTTTCATGGCGCCAATTACTCACTTGATAGGGAAGTTGTTTAATGATTAAACCACTGGCAAAGATTCGATGAGATTCTTGATCTTGTGAATTAACCCCCACATTGCCAATATGAGGATAAGTTAAGGTAATTAATTGATTTGCATAAGAGGGATCAGAAAGAATTTCTTGATAACCGGTCATGGCGGTATTAAAAACAACTTCTCCTACCGCATGTACTGCTATTTGACTTAAATGACCAAAGGCTATCCCTTCAAAAATAGATCCATCTTCAAGTGCTAGCAACGCGGGGCGGTGCAACGTCTCCTCCTGTTGTTTTCATCACGCACAAAATTACCGCATTCTACCTTTGGCCATGATAAAAATCTAGAGCTAATTTAGGACGCGCAACCCCGTTCTACCGTAATTGGTTGAAAATTACATATTTTTCTTTAAGGTAGGTGACTTCGAGGTAAGTTCCTTGACTCTGGCTAAAATTTTAAGTCTTCTTTGCTCGGCTTCTGGATTATTTTTAGGATATTCCTTGTCCGAAAGCTTAGGCGTTAAACCTGACTGAATCACCGCAACCATAAGCTCAACAGCTAAGTCATCGTTGCCTGCGGCATTAATGGTGACTTCCTTCTTTGGGGCAGCACCTGGCTTTGGTGCGAGTGTTTCATAATGCGCTCTCATTTGAGCCACAATAACTTGAGAGACTTGACGCTGATTTTGTGGCGTGACTTCGCTTGCCTTCACTGAAACGCGGCTGACAACGTGATGTGGCTTATCTTGTCGATTTTTGAATTGTACTTCCGGTAATTGGCCACCATCTTTCGTTTGAATGCGGTATCGATAGCCTATGTCCCCTTTTTTAAATTTTGTATTTTGGGTTTCAATGGATTTTACTTCCGATGGTAAGGATTCTAAAAATCGCCCTGTCGATTTTGCGACAACTTCTTGAGATAATTCAATATCACTATCATAATTTACGCCTTGTTGCGGATTAACAACAGGGAGTTTTCCTTGCTTATCGGTGTAGGCTTTGAATGTTTTGGCAATCTCAGATTTAGCACTGTGGGATATTTTGTCTGCCGCTTTTAACTTTTTCAAAACATAAACAACCGCTTGAATATCACTTTTTAACTGTTCGTCTTCTTTATTTTTCTCAAGCTCTTTTTCTAACAATAATAATTCGTTACAAAAAAAGCGTGCAGCTTTTTCCATCCCCGCTGGGGAGGCTTCATGAACTGCAAGCACTCTTAAATCTTTATAATATTTTTGAAGCAAAGGATGTTCTACCGCCTTTCTACGGTTATACAAATAGCCATTCATTACTTGAACCGCTTTTGATGAAACACCGGTTTGTTTTTTAATTTTGTTTGTAATTCGTTTGGAAACTTCAAAGCGTTTTTCGTTCTTAAACGCTTTATTAGATACTTTTTTGCCAAAAATACTGCCCACAAAAGCACCGAGTATGGACAACCCAACCGTGCCCCCTATAGCGGCAACACCTGCAGTGAGCGCGGCACCCACTGCCCCGCCGATGGCGGTACCAATGGCGGGGAAAACAAGGGTGCCAAGCACAGCACCTATCGCGGCGCCCGCGGCAACGCTACCAATAATGGTGAGGGAGGTTTTAACCCGGTTTGTGCTTAAGAGATCTCTCCCTGCGTAATAAAGATCTTTTAACACTTCCCATGCCTTACCTAAAAGCATACCCTTTTTGCTTGAGCTTTTAAGTGCCGCAAGCGCAGGAATGCCGTCAAGCCCTTCTAATTCTACCCCGGCCTCCAAGAGCGAACGAATGCGGTTTTTTGATTTTTCTTCTTCTTTTATTTCAGGAATAGGTTTTTTCATCCACGAGAGCACGGCATCTACATCAAGTTTCTCTTCATTAGCCTCATCAATGCTATCGTAAACGCGCTTATATTTACCGACGCTATTGGGTTGGAAGGGAAGTTTTGCCATAGATATCCTCATTAACCTTTAGTAACTACCCCTTAGACAACAGGCGCTGGCTAAAAATTCCCTTTCAATATAAACGCTGCAATTACACGCTTTAATGTATTCCTGGGCTCTTTTTCTTCTCTTGCAAGTGGGGACCAACTTCAACCTCTAAAGATCGTAATACCTGCTCCGTTTTCTCGGTTGTTTTTGGCTCTGTTGAGGGAAGAGCGAGAGCATTTCTTTCATGCTGGTTTTGTTGCTGCGCTGTTTGCATTAGGGTTGCTAAATCTGTCATTGCTTGCGCATTCGTGGTATCCACTTGGGGGTTGTGTCTAAAATAATCAAGCATGCGAATTAGCATATTCGTTTCTGCTCCTAATGCTTCTTTTTGCTTTTGCCCCGACGTTTTACTATCATTTCGAGTATTGATATTTTGCGATTGATGGGCAACCTCGCTTAGGGCTGAAATCAAACTCATAACACTTTTAGCAGCAAAGTTAGAAAGCCCGGGGCGTTGATGTGCTTGTGGGTTTCTTGCAGCTAATTGAACCAGTGTTGGCTTTACGGATAAATCTAAGGGATTATCTTCTTTTTTAGGCGGTAGCGTTACAGGAGAAGACAGCAAGGCTGATAATCTTAGTTCTAATGGATTGCTCGCTGTTGGGATGGGGGGTGATGTTTCCTGAGAGGGTGTTGTTTGCGTTGGCTGTGCATTTGGTCGCGTTGTTCTGTTTGCTGTTTGCTGCATCTCGCGTGCCATTTGGGTAGCTACCCGTGTGAGATCGTCTCGTAAAATGGCCAGGAGGTAATTTCTTATTCTGGTAGCAACCCCTTTCTTCCTTGGTTGAGCCGGCGCTTGAGCCGGGGTGGGATGATCTGGAATTTGTGGTAAGTTAACGCCCAACCCTTGCAATTGGCGTGCCTCCGTCGTGCGCACATTGTCTATTTTGTTTATCATCGACATTAAATTGCTTAACACCGCTTTGTAGCGTTCAGAATTCTTCTGATCCACCGTAGACATAGAAACCACTTCTGATGCCAGCGCATGAATGCCTACCCTGATTGTCGCCAAATCATTTGAGCTATTTAAAATAGCTTGTACTTCATTACAGATCTGCGCTTCTAAAGTGCCCTCTTTGAATGAATCTTTTAATAATTTTGGCGCTTCTTTAACATATTCTTGCATAAAGACTTTATTTTTTTCATCAGGCGTGCCTTCCATTGCTAATGCTTTTTGTGCAATGGCTTTGAAATGTTCATTACCTGAGTTAACCATTTCAGTTAAAATTTTATTATATTCTTCCATAAATTTTTTACGGGGGTTTTTATAAGGGTTTGCATTATATTGCTCTGCGATAACTTCTAACTGCTTATAGTAATCATGAACTCTTCTAAAGTCTTCTGTGGGTTTAGCGAAATCCCCTGCTACTTTTCGCTGCTCGTCAAAAAACTTCACGGCCTCTTTCCCTTGCGCTTTTGCAACTTCCCTAAAATTTTCTACGAAAGATGCCGAAATTTCTTGTTTAACTTTTTCTTGGCGTGCTTGTGCTTTGACAATGTCTTGTAAAACAGGATTAGTCGATTCCCTCATACCATTCGCTTTGGCTATATTTTCGGGTCTTGCGTTAGGATCAACGGCAGTTAAATGTCGAATGACGTTCCATAAATCTTCTGGCATGTCTTGTGGCTTTTGCGCATTTTGCCCCAAAATATCATTTAAACTTTCTCTTGCTGCTAACGCATCATTCCCTTTAACTGCATTGAGATCAGCCTCTTTTTCGTAAATGGAGGACGACCAAACTGACGCTAACAGTATGCCAACCGCATAGAGATCTGCTTTGGGCGTGCATTTTGCATCTTTTATTTTTGTATCATCATAGTTTTCAGGAGCAGCGTACAACGCCCCGGGGGATTGGAAGCCCGCGGGATGTTCTTCAAAGAGATCTCGATGCCAGCTATTACCAAAATCAATGACTTTAGGCTTACCATCAAGCCCAACTAAAATATTATCGGGTTTTATATCAACATGTAAAATGCCAGATGTATTGAGTATAAAATAGTCCCTTAACAATTCTTCACTTATCTTTTTTTTCATCTCGGTTGTTAGTGGTTTTTTGGCTACATATTCATCTTTTTCATTTAGTACATATAAGGTGTCTCGCAGTGTTTTTCCTTTAATTAAGGGGATGGCCATAAACATAAACTGTTTTTGGTCACTATCGGTATATGCTGCCTCACCAAAGAATGAACCCTCGGTAGTTAAAATATCCACTTCTCGTTTTAAAATTTCTTTTTTCTCTTCAAGGCTTGTTCCAGCCCCTGTGAGTGGTTGCTGTTTAACGGCAACTTCTGCGCCAACTTGCAAGCGAGGATCGGGGTTATTGCCAAGGGAGACAACCGTGCCAAGAAAAGTGCGCCCCTCCATGCCGCCACCTAAATACCGACCAATGCGGTAGGTTGTCCCGGACGCATCGGTAAATTGCATCGCAACGGGTTGTTCTGTATCTACTTGTGGGCCATCTTGGGACATAGCTGCCCCCTTAACTCTAAGGTGAATTAATCTTTCGACCTAACCCAATGGAATTGGTTCCAAGAAGTGTAGGTACGCGCCAGGTCCTGAAAGCCAGCTAAACGATAAGGGACCTATCTGCAAATACCATTTTTTTATGTTCCAATGTTATGCATATAGACAAATCTGTTCTACTAAATAATGTGTAAAAGCGAAATTTGTGGGAGAAAAAACATGCGACATACACCCAAATTAAGATTTTTTACCGCTATTTTTTTGATGTTTATGTCCGCTAGCGCTTTTGCGTTGGACAATATTTGTAACGCACCAGATTGCAAAGTTTATAAGGTAACGTCATCTGATGGCATTAAACTCAATGTATATGATTGGGGCAAAAATAACACCAAAAACCAACTATTTTATTCATACATGGATTTCCTCATAATGGATTGAATTGGCTTAACCAGATAAATAGTTTGCTACGCGTAAAATACCGGATCATCACCATGGATTGGCGCGGTCAAGGTTTATCAGACAAACCACCCGCCTCAGGCTATACACAAACGCTATTAGCCAACGACATTAAGGCTGTCCTTGAAGAACTGAAGGTTAAAAACGTGGTTATGGTGGGAAGTTCATTGGGTGGCTACCCCTTAAACAGCTATCTTAATGTCTATGGACTTAATCATCATGGCGTAAAAGTGAAAGGGGTTGTTTACGTGGCAGCCATCCCGGATTCATTTTCGCTTAGTTTTATAACGCCCGCTGCTCATGCTGCCATCGGTGAAAGTTTAACGGCAACGACGCCTGATCAATTTACGCAAGGCACACAAAGCTTCGTTACGTTATCAACCCTTTTGCCACAGCCTCCCGGGTTAAATGATTTTTATTTAGCACAAGATTTGCTCACCCCAGCAGCATCGCGACAAGCCATTTTGGAGGCGGTAAGATATCCTCCGTAGACCGATCGCCTGCGCCATATTGATGAGTATACGCTTCTTTAGGTCAGATGGGTGAATATGCTCGTTCTTGTCGGAGGCTTACAATTAATGGCACATTGATGAGGAATTAATTATGATAAAGCCGACGTTGTTAATACGTCGGCTTATTTACTTCAGACTGACACAGTTTTAAGCTTTTTTATTGATGTCTTTATTTAATAGAACTAAACCATGAATGATTTTTTCAATTTTTTTCGCCGCTGATTTTTCATCTTTATGTTGTGCTTCCAGTAACGCCTTTTCTGCGTCGGCATCCAGCGTTTCTTTATATTCAATTCGCGACATGTTGCCATGCTTATCTTTAGCCATATAAGTTATTTTTAAAGTTGCCGCAGTAAGCCCATTGATGAGAACATTTTCAGAGGAGGCAAGAATATATTCATTATTGCCCAATTTACGAATGCTGATGCCCTTATTCGCATATTGAGTAATAAATTGATTAAATTCTTCATCGGTCACATTATGGGAAGCACTTGCTTTGTAGTTCATCGCGGTGATCTGTGAATGGGGCTCTTTAGTAGACTTGCGATGATAAAAATATAACGTGCTCGACATATTGGCTTCGGTTTTATGGCCAACAAATTCATATTTTTTGCCATTGAAGGTAACGTCTTTATTGCTTGCAGCAATGGCGCTGCTAAACATAAATACTGACGTGACCAGCAATAGGGTGCTTACAAATCTATTTAACATCATTACCTACCAGGGTTAGCTATAACAATACAAATTCCTGCTTGTCTTCTCAAATTTGAAATCGCTTAACAAGCTTTTGGGGTATAGACAGTTTTACTTCATATTTTCTAAACTTTCAGATAATCTTCTTAAACTTTCTGAAGTGTCATTTAATTCCTTGGTTTTCTTTTCGCAATGCATTAAACCATCTTGCCAACCAGTATTGTAATATTTATCTTCAATAAATCGCTTAGTATTCTTTTTGAAAGAAGAGGGGCTATGGGAGCTATCACAGCCATCAACAAACCCATCAGCATAGCTGGGGTTGCTGCTTCTTTTAAACGCCGTATTTCGTAGATCTTGTACGTGTCTTTCTCTCATAGCTTCGCAACCGCTAAGAATAGTCACGGAAGCCACAACCGTAATTGTTACTAGTTTTTTCATCATTTGATTTTTCATACTCTTTCAATTCACTATTAGTTAGAAAGTTAAACGCATAGGAAAAATAGAATGATAGTACAAAGTGCTGACATAAACAAGACAAACACCATTAAGCATCAATAATTCTGAAATATTCAACGTATTTAATTTATAATTTCTTTGACTGTTACCCGTGATTCCGGTTTGTGGGGTCCAACTACAAAAGCAATGAACATGTCTATTTTTACGAATGAAGGTGATTGTGGCATGAATATACCCCAATAGATTTTTATGACAGTATTTTTACTATTTTTGCTACTAAAATTTAATTTATGCTTGCAATGTGGTCGGCGCCTGTCGTTGCGAGTTCTTAGCGAAGATGCCTTCTCAAAGACAGATCCGGAACTTCGCGGCGGTAACAACACCTGGTAATTTTAACTTAGGTATTTCAGGCCCCGCAGTGAAAACGTTAATTATTTGGGGCGCAAACGATGCCGTTGTTGATGTTCAAGGGGGACATTACTTAGACCAAAATATTCCCGATAGCGAGCTCGTCGTTATGCCCAATACCGGTCACTTACCGCATATAGAAAAGCCTGCTGCCTTTAATTTACTCATAGGCGCTTTTGCGGATAAGGTTAATTAAAACGGCTTGTAACTGTCTAGGAGTACTTAGCTCCTAGACGGTTTATTCTTTAGCGAAGTTATACATACCTTGAAAATCCACCACAACAACGGGCTCATCACCCACTACCCAGGCATCATGGCCAGAAGGTAGCAAGGAAATATGACCAGGATGACATTCATATTCAGAGCCATCATCCATGAGTATTTTTAAAACGCCCTGTACATGGTACTGAAAGTGGGGGGCTTCACAGCTTTTGGTTTTGGCAATAGGTTGAATGGATTTAGACCAGCGCCAGCCGGGCTCGAAAACCGCCCGCCCAATCAAAGTTCCACCGATAGAAAGAATTTCTAAGCGCCCATTGGGGAATTGGCGTACTTCATCAGGTTTCTCAAATGTTTTTATTTCTGAATGAACTTGGGATGTGATGGAAGGTGATTTCATACTTACCTCAAACTGGGGCCCATTAAGACCAAGATATAGTTGGAATCAACACATAATTCAACCACTGATTTTTTCTAAACTGTTTTTTTTCACGCTTTTTCGAAAAGCACATCTGCCATGGAGTATAATCCCTCTCGCTTACTGTCTAACCATTTTGCTGCCCTGATGGCGCCATAAGCAAATGTGCCACGGTTGGTGGCTTTATGCGTTATTTCAACGCGCTCGCCTTCTGAGGCAAATATAACGGTATGCTCCCCTACCACATCGGCAGCGCGAATGGATGAAAAGCCAATTGTTTTTTTATCTCTTTTCCCCGTTAACCCTGAGCGGCCATAAACAGCAACCTCCTCTAGGTTCCTGTCTAATACAGCGCTAATGGTTTCTCCCATTTTCAGCGCTGTGCCTGAGGGCGCATCTACTTTATTGCGATGATGCATTTCAACAATTTCAATATCAGCATCTTGCCCCAAAACGGCAGCGGCTTTTTTTAATAACTCATAACATAAATTAACACCAACACTGGTATTTGGCGCAAACACAATCGCCATGTCTTGGCTCATTTCTTGAATAACTGTTTTTTGCTCCGCATTAAAGCCAGTGGTACCAATCACTATTTTTTTTCCATGTTGTTGGCACAATTTTAAATGCGCGAGTGTGGCATCTGGCGTGGTAAAATCAATAAGAATATCAAAATTATCCATAACTAATTTTAAATCATCTACCGGCTTAATATGTAATGGCTGGCAACCAGAAAGCGTGCCTACATCGGTATTAATAAGTTTGCTGTTGGGTGAAACGGTGGCAGCGGTTACCCTCACCCCTGTGCTATTTAAGATGGCCTGAATAAGCGCTTGGCCCATTCTACCGTTACAACCTGCAATCGCCAACCTTAGCATAATTTTTTCCTTAGTTTTATAATATTACCCGCCTACGCTAGGAGCTTCGGCGCGGTTAGCCTCTAAGAAGAGGCTAAAATTTCATTTTTTCAAAAAAATCTTTCACCCGATGGAACCATTTATTCACACGAGGACTGTGTTTTTCGCTGTTCATTTCCTTTTCAAATTCTCTTAACATTTCTTTTTGTTTGCGGTTTAAATCAACTGGGGTTTCCACAATCACGCGGCATAGCAAATCACCCACATGACCGCCTCTGACTGGTTTAACTCCCTTACCCGAGAGTTTAAATACTTTGCCAGTTTGGGTTTCAGAAGGAATATGCAATTTAACGCGGCCATTTAGGGTAGGAATTTCAATATCGCCCCCAAGGGTTGCCATAATAAAGCTAATGGGGACTTCACAATATAAATTCTCGCCATCACGCTCAAAAATGGAATGTTCTTTAATATGCACTTCGACATATAAATCGCCAGCACTTCCCCCACCTGGTGCCGCTTCGCCTTCACCTCCCAAACGAATTCTATCGCCTGTATCCACACCAGGTGGAATTTTAACTTGTAATTTCTTTTCATCACGCACGCGACCTTGCCCATGACAAACACGGCACGGATCAGCGATCGTTTTCCCAGAGCCACGACAAGTTGGACAGGTTTGTTGTAAAGTGAAAAAGCCTTGCTGCATACGAACTTGACCATGGCCATCACAACTTCGGCACGTTACAGGCTTTGTGCCCTTTTTAGCGCCGCTACCATGACAATCATTACAACTTATCCAGGTCGGAACTTGTATGGTGACATTGGTGCCTTTAACCGCATCTTCTAAAGAAAGTTCTAGGTTATAGCGCAGATCAGCGCCCCGATGCTCACGTCTTTGTCCGCCACCAAAAATATCGGCAAAAATATCGTTGAAAATATCACCAAAGCCACCGGGGCCTGCGCCCTGTCCATGCCCTTGTTCAACACCCGCATGACCATACTGATCATAGGCACGCCGTTTATTGGGATCGGATAAAATTTCATAAGCGTGAGTTGCGGATTTAAATTTTTCTTCGGCTGCTTTATCGCCAGCCGTTCTATCGGGGTGATACTTCATCGCCATGCGCCTATAGGCTTTTTTAATTTCCTCATCCGAGGCGCCTTTAGACACACCTAATATTTCATAAAAATCTTGCTTAGACATTTCATCTTCCTAAAGGTAACCACTAACCTCTCTACGTGCCGCGCTTTCTGCGCGGCATCCAGAAGCGATACTGGATACCGCGCATAAAGCGCGGTAGGTAGGCGTTTGAGTGTGAGCAATTACTCCTAAAGCACAAAAAGGCATGACCATGATCACACCTTTTTGTCCTTCGAAATTAAAAGTTAAAAATTACTTTATTTTTTCTTTTACTTCTTCAAACTCTGCATCTACAACATCTTCGGGTTTGCCTTGGCCTTGACCATTGCCACCAGCATGACTTGCTCCTTCTTGTGAGCCTTGCGCGCCATCTTGAGCACCTTGCGCCCCATAAATGCGTTGTGCCATTTTACCTGTGAGATCGCTGAGTGTTGAGGTTTTAGTTTCAATCACTTTCTTATCAGCGGATTTAATCACGCCTTTTAAGTCTGCTAAAGCTGCTTCAATATCCACGCGTTCCTTAGGCTCTACTTTGTCCCCTAATTCTTTCAGGGATTTTTCGGTCGCATGTACTAAGCTGTCGGCATGGTTTCTGGCTGAAGCCAACTCATGAAATTCTTTATCTTCTTCGGCATGATCTTTAGCATCACTCACCATGCGTTCCACTTCGGCATCGCTTAAGCCGCCAGAAGATTTAACCACCATGGATTGCTCTTTGCCGGTTGCTTTGTCTTTAGCAGACACATGCAAAATACCGTTAGCATCAATATCGAAGGTAACTTCAATTTGTGGTACACCACGGGGTGAGGGAGGAATATTGGTTAAATCAAACTGGCCTAAGAATTTATTAGCCGAAGCTTGTTCGCGCTCCCCTTGGAAAATACGCACTGTCACGGCAGTTTGACCATCTTCTGCTGTTGAGAACACCTGACCTTTCTTGGTAGGAATTGTGGTATTTTTCTCAATCAATTTTGTCATTACGCCACCCATGGTTTCAATCCCTAGGGAAAGCGGGGTAACGTCGAGTAATAAAATATCTTTTACTTCGCCAGACAATACGGCCCCTTGAATGGCAGCACCAATAGCAACGGCTTCATCAGGGTTAACGTCTTTACGAGGTGGCTTACCGAAGAATTGTTCAACCGCTTCTTGTACTTTTGGCATACGGGTTTGTCCGCCTACCAAGATAACGGAGGTAATATCTTTGGTTGACTTTCCTGCATCTTTAAGGGCCACTTTGCAAGGCTCGAGTGTGCGTTTAATTAAATCTTCCACTAATGACTCTAATTTTGCACGGCTTAAGCGCATATTTAAATGTTTAGGGCCAGAAGCATCTGCCGTGATATAGGGTAAGTTAATGTCCGTTTGTTCACGGGAAGATAATTCAATTTTTGCTTTTTCAGCAGCTTCTTTTAAGCGTTGTAAGGCAAGGGGATCTTTACGTAAATCAACATTAGTATCTTTCTTGAATTCATCTACTAAATATTGAATAACCGCATCATCGAAGTCCTCACCCCCTAAGTGGGTGTCACCATTGGTTGCTAGTACTTCAAATTGTTGTTCCCCATCAATATCGGCTATTTCGATAATGGAAATATCAAATGTACCACCGCCTAAGTCGTACACCGCAATCACTGAGTCGCCCGTTTTTTTATCTAGACCAAAAGCAAGGGCTGCCGCAGTGGGCTCGTTAATAATACGTTTAACATCAAGGCCTGCAATTTTACCAGCATCTTTGGTTGCTTGACGTTGAGAATCGTTGAAGTAAGCAGGCACGGTAATCACGGCTTCTTTAACTTCATGCCCTAAATAATCTTCTGCTGTTTTTTTCATTTTCGCTAAAACGTGGGCAGAAATTTGTTGTGGTGCTATTTTTTCGTTATTGCGTCCTTCAACCCAGGCATCACCGTTATCTGCTTTTACAATAGAATAAGCAATGTGTGAATCATGTAATTTTGGATCATCGAACTTACGACCAATTAACCGTTTTACGGCGTTGTACGTATATTTGTAGTTAGTCACGGCCTGACGCTTTGCGGCTTGCCCAACCAGGCGCTCACCATCTTCGGTAAAAGCGACAATAGAGGGGGTTGTTCTATCGCCCTCTGAATTTTCAATTACGCGTGGTTTACCATTCTCCATGATGGCGACGCAGGAGTTGGTTGTTCCTAAGTCGATACCGATGACGACATTCTTAGCCATTACTTATTTCTCCACTTAAACTCTAAAAATTATCAAAATCTAATACTTATATGGGGGCTATTTCCCCGTTTTCAAGGCCAAATTAGCCTCAAGGTGCCCGAGAAACGACTACCCGTGCTGGACGTAATAACCGATTATTGAGGATATACCCCTTTTGCACTACCGCCATGACGGTATTGGGTGGTACTTCCTTGGTTTCTTGTACCGAAATCGCTTCATGAAACGCTGGGTTAAAGGACTCATTCAAGGGATCGATAGGGGTGATCCCCTGCTTTTCTAAGGCATTTTGCATAATACGATGGGTCATTTGCATGCCCTCAAGTAAGCTTGTGGCATCGACCTTACCTTCTTTAGCAAAATTAAGGCCATGTTCAACGCTGTCTAGCACTTCGAGCATTTCTTGAGCAAATTTTTCGATGGCAAATTTACGTGTTTTTTCAATTTCTTCTTGTGAGCGCTTTTGTAAGTTTTGCAGATCGGCTTCTTTGCGAAGCAACCTATCCCAATGCGTGGCTGCTTTATCTTGCTCAATTTTTAGGGCTTCGCCCAAGGTTTCGATTTCTCTTTTTAATTCGGTGATATCTTGTGGCGAGGGCAAGATGGCGTCTTCGGTGGGGGGCTTTATATCGTCTTCAAAGCGTGTTGAAGGCATATCGTCTTTTCCTTCTTTAGGGTGTTTCTTTTTATGCTCCGACATGCGTACCTCTTCTGTAAAAACTCGTTTAACTAACTAGAATCTAGCTGTAAAATGGCTGATATTATTTATGGGGACTATTTTTCTGGATTCAAGAGCGTACCTAATACTTTTGCTGTAAATTCCACCACCGGGATCACCCTATCGTAGCGCATGCGGGTTGGGCCAATGACCCCAAGCACCCCGACCACTTCCCCATCTACCGTATAGCGAGAAGTGATAACGCTACAATCGCGAAACGCATCATACCCTGATTCTTCACCAATAAACATTTGCACCCCTTCACTTTGTAAGCAGGTGTCTAAAAGGTGCAGAATTTGCTGCTTTTGGGTGAAGGCGTTAAACAGTTTTTCCAACTGCGTGACAGAGGTCAGTGGGTTGGAAAATAAATTTTGCTGTCCAGCTAAAATATAATCATCTTGCTTTTGCGGGGGCACAAAAGCCTTGCCGGCAACGTCGACCACCGCTTTCATTAAACTATCCATTTGCAGGCGATCAAAATTCAAGGCTTTGAGCAATTCCTCACGTGCACTAAAAAGTTCCTTCCCTACAAAATGTTGATTTAAAAAATTGCTGGCTTGGGTGAGCTCGCTCGCGGTGTATTGGTGATCGGTCACAATAATCCGGTTTTGTACTTCCTTTTCGTTAAAAACCAAAATGGCGAGCACGCGATTATCAGAAAGTGGTAAAAATTCCACATGACGCAAGATATGTTGATTACCCTTGGGTAAAGTCACAATCCCCACCATGTGCGTTAATTCTGAAAGGACAGTAGACGTATTGGCAATGATACTATCTGTTGATTGATTGGGATCTAATTGGGCTTCCATCCTCTTGGTTTGCACATCGCTTAAGGGGTGCACCGACAATAAGCTATCGACAAAAAAGCGGATCCCCGCGGTAGTGGGCACACGGCCAGCGGAGGTATGCGGAGAACAGATAAAGCCTCTTTCTTCTAAATCACCGAGAACTTTGCGCACGGTTGCAGGGCTTAATTGGGGAAACGCCTCATAAACGAGTGTTTTGGAGCCAATAGGCTGCCCATCCCGGATATAAAGGTTAACCAGGTGCTTCAATAACAATTGGGCTCTTTCTGAAATAGTCTCGTTTGTCATTACTAGGAGCTTGCTGTTGGTTCACTATCTAAATTTTTAACCCCCTATTTTAAAGAGTTCACCGCCATATATGAAGGGGTTAAATTAAGTTATTTAGTTATCTCTCGAGGACATCCACCCCAATCACAAGGACATCCACCCCAATCACAAGGACATCCACCCCAATCACAAGGACATCCACCC
>CAZHSJ010000010.1:22164-26579 GCA_964535225.1 Uncultured Candidatus Berkiella sp.
CAACTAACCTAGGCTCCTTGCCGCGTCTTAGGTGGATGTCCTCGAGTAACCGAGTAATTTACGGTGGATGTCCTCGAAGCCCTTCCGGGATTGGCTTTCTTCGGCTATGTTTAAGCAGGCAAAACCTTATTAGCAGTCAGCTGACGGATCAAAGAATATGACCCTCCAATTTTCAAAGATAGGCTTACTTGGCAAGCATAATAACCCTGAGGTAAGAAGCACACTGGCTTCTTTGTTGCTGTTTTTAGAAAGTAAAAACCTCTCCGTTATTATGGAAGAACACTGCGCACAGGCCATGTTTGATCTTAAAGTGCAAAAGTGCCCACGAGAACAACTCGGCACCTTGTGTGATTTAGTCATTGTGGTTGGTGGTGATGGCAGTATGCTAGATGCCGCCCGCGCCGTCGTAGATCATGACATACCGGTGTTGGGTATAAACCGTGGTCGACGCGGCTTTCTAACTGATATTTCGCCCCAAGCCTTAACCCAATCACTTGAGCCCATTTTAAAAGGCGCTTATCAAGAAGAGCCCCGCTTCCTTTTGGAAATGGAACTCCTGCGTGACAACCAAAAAATTGAAACAGGTATTGCGCTTAACGATGTTGTGCTCTACTCCGGCGATATCGCCAGAATGATTGAATTTGAAGTGTATATCGATCAAAAACTGGTTTATCGCCAGCGAGCAGACGGCATTATTTGTGCCACCCCCACAGGCTCCACGGCTTATGCTCTCTCCGGCGGCGGCCCAATATTACACCCGGCACTGCCCGCGATTGTGTTGGTGCCGATGCATCCTTCTACCTTAAGTAATCGACCGATTGTGATTGATAGCAATGTGCCCGCAGAAATTCATATCATGCCAGATAATTTACTTAATCCGCGATTAAGTTGTGATGGTCAAGTACACTTTAATGCCAAGCCCAATGATAGAATTATCGTGCATCGTAAAAAGAAAGAATTACGCCTGCTTCACCCCAATGACTATGATTATTATAATACGCTGCGAACCAAACTTGGCTGGAGTGCTTAGTGTTACAACATTTGCTTATTAGAGATCTCGCGGTTGTCTCTTTTGCGGATATTTCCTTTTCCAATGGCATGACGGTAATCACAGGTGAAACCGGCGCCGGTAAAAGTATTCTCCTTGACGCGTTAATGCTGGCATTAGGCGAGCGCTCAGACAGCCACTTAGTAAGACCTGGAAAAGAAAAAGCCGAAATTTGCGCCACGTTTGATATTGGCACATTATCAGGCGCCATATTATGGCTAACTGAATTAGAATTAACCTGCGAAGATACGCCACAACTTTGTATCATTCGACGAATTTTATATGCCAATGGCCGCTCAAAAGCCTTTATCAATGGGCGCCCTGCTACCACCCAGCAATTACGGTTGTTAGGCGACTATTTAGTGCAAATTCATGGACAACACCAGCATCAATTATTGTTAAAGTCACAAGAACAGCTACGGTTGCTCGATGCTTTTGGTCAACATGATGAGAAAGTGAGTCAGGTTAAAAAAGCCTACCTTGCCTGGGAAGCCTTGCATCAAGAATACCAGCACTTACAAAAAAATGGTTCCCCTGAACAAGCGCGTTTAGATTTATTGCATTATCAGATTAATGAATTAGAAGCGCTGGCCGTTAAGCCTGATGAAATAAATGTATTACACCAAGAACATGATCAACTCGCTCATAGCAGTGCCTATATTGAAGCCGCTGAAAATGCCCTGGCAATGCTTGATACCCATGATGAGTCCAATGCCATTGCGTTAATTTCGCAAACACAGTATGCACTTAAAACGCTGACCGATAAATTTCCAGCGCTAAAAAACGTTAAAGCCTGTTTGGACAATGCTCACATACAATTACAAGAAGCGCTGAGTGATATTCAAGATTTTATCAACACCTTAGAAGTGAACCCCGAGCGTTTACATGAAGTGTCCAAGCGGCTTGATCACTTGCATGACATGGCACGCAAGCACAAAATTGCACCTGAAGATCTGCATACGCACTGTGACAAATTAAAAGAAGAAGCGAGCCAGTATGCAAAAGCGCAAAGCCGCTTAACACAACTGGCACAAGATTTAACCAGCAGTGCAAAACAATATCAGCGCGTGGCCAGCACTTTAAGTGCAGCCAGAAAAAGCACCGCCCAACGTTTGAGTGCAGAGGTGAGCCACATGATGGCAGAGTTGGGGATGCCAGGGGGTGTGTTTAGGGTGGAGCTTGCCCCCTATCCTGAAAATGAAATCCATCTTCACGGTAATGAATCAGCGCATTTCCTGGTGAGTGCTAATCCAGGCCATGCACCTGGCCCCTTGCATAAAGTGGCCTCAGGAGGCGAATTATCGCGCATTAGCTTAGCGTTATCATTGTTAACCGCAAAATACTTAGCCACGCCTACCCTAGTGTTTGATGAAGTGGATGTGGGTATTAGTGGTAAAACGGGATCAATTGTGGGCAAAGCGCTTGCTAATTTAAGTGCATATTCTCAAGTGATCTGCATTACGCATTTAGCGCAAGTAGCCGCATTAGGCGCGCATCATATTCAGGTTACCAAAACGCGTAAAGATGACAGCACCATCAGTGAAATTCACCTGTTGAATGCGAATCAACGCATTGAAGAAGTGGCGCGTTTATTGGGCGGGATTGATATTACGCCGCAAGCCCGTGCGAATGCAAAGCAATTGCTAAAACAAACAACGGTGCCGGCATAAGCTATATCGGTACATGACTCCACTAGGCTAAAAAGCATCAAGGCAAGCTGCCGTGAGGGAGCGCAGCCAACGAAGTATAATGACAAACAGCGAAGAATTATTGGCAGGATGAGCAGATGCCATACAGATACAAACAATGTTCGGTAATTTTAAAGCCCAATTTTTGCGCAATGGCTTCTTGGCGTTCTTCTATCACTCTATCAACAAACTCTTCCACTTTTTGGCATTTTACGCACAACAAGTGATCATGATGAGCGCCCCCATCTAATTCAAACACAGCATGGCCTGAATCAAAACGATGGCGAATAACCAAGCCTGCTGCTTCAAATTGAGTCAACACGCGATAAACAGTAGCTAAGCCCACATCATCGCCACACTCTAGAAGCTTTTTATAAACCTCTTCCGCGCTGACATGACGCTCTTTGGCATTTTCCAAAATATTAAGGATCTTGACGCGCGGCAAAGTAACTTTTAGCCCCGCTTTCTTTAAATCTCTATTTTCAAGTTTATCATCTAACATAGAATGATTCTCATTTCTATTTTGTACGACAAGGCTACCAAATTTGTATAAGGACATCCACCTTATACTCGAGGACATCCACCCAAACTAGGTTAATCAGACTATCTTGCAAGGAACATTCACTTGAGGACACCCATCTAAAGCAGTTAACCTTGCTCACCTTATACGGACATGTTAGCCTTGCTCCAAAAATCGTTATCACAGTTAACATCAATTAAGTTTAGTGAATAACCATATGAAAACCTTTTCCTCGCTCGCAAAATTAGCCACCTGTGCCTTACTTGCTCTATCACTCAGTGCCTGTTTTATTCGGCCTTATAAGTTCGACTTAGAACAAGGCAATTTAATTACCGCCGATAAGATCTCGCAAGTACACACCGGCATGAGTGAAGAAGAAGTTAAATACGTGTTGGGTACCCCCATGCTGCAAGATGTATTTCACACCAACCGCTGGGATTACGTTTATTATGAAAAGCCCGGCAATGGCGATAACGTACAACGTAGCCATTTAGCCGTTTATTTTAATAGAGGCGTGGTTTCAGAAATTATACGCGATCCTTTGCCCCAGAACGTTGGTTAGGTTTTTTCTGCGTTTTAGCACGAAGATTTCTTGCCACCATAGCACTTTGTTTTAAAGGGCGATAAATTTCCACGCGATCGCCTGCTTTTACCATGGTTGATAACGATTGAATTTGGTTATATATGCCCACTTGATTAAGGGTAAGATCAATTTCGCTAAATAACGCTAACATGCCCGATTGAATAATGGCTTGCTCAATGGTTGTGCCCTCAACAACTTGCACATCAAGACAACGGTAACCGCTTTGCATGGCATAAACCACCTCAATATTAAGCAACGACATTGCTGGCATATACCTCATTCGCGCGCGCGGTAAAGGCTTGAACCATGGATTGCGCGATATGTTGAAACACGGGACCAAGCGTCATTGCCAGTAACGGATTTTGAAATTCAAAACTTAAGTTAAAGGAAACCTGGGTCAATTCATTTAAGCGCTCAAACTGCCAGATCCCTTCCAAGTGTTTAAAAGGGCCCTGCTTTAAGCGCATTTCGATGCGTTGATGGGGAATTAGCCGATTTAAGGTGGTAAAGGCTTTGTTGATGGGCCCCTTGCTGATATGTAATGAGGCTTCCATATGCTCATCCGATTGGGTGCCA
>CAZHSJ010000011.1:0-25844 GCA_964535225.1 Uncultured Candidatus Berkiella sp.
AGTTTACATCCAGCTGTGCTACAGGCACTAAAAATAATCGTCGATGCTTCCCATAAACAAAACAAAAAAGTCAGTATTTGTGGTGAGATGGCTTCTGATCCTGCCGCAGTGATTGCCCTATTAGGGTTGGGGTTTGATATGCTGAGCATGAATGCACATAGTATCTCCCGCATAAAATGGGTTATTCGCAACATCACGATGGAAAAGGCAAAGCAGTTGAGTGAAGAAGCCTTGTTAATGATACACCCTAATGATATTCGGGATTTTTTTGAAAATGCCTTAGAAGAGGCAGGACTGGGCGGTTTAGTCCGCGTTGGTCGATAATCACACCGCCTTTTAGTTCTTTGTAAAACCTGCCATGCTTTATTAAGGTAATCTACCATAATATAAGCCATGACGCTGTTAAAATTAACGCAAGGGAAGTATATCCAGCTAATCATAAAACTAGTCGTTGCGTGTACGCTACTGCTGGTTGGTGCTTTGTTTTATTTAACATTAACGCAACAATTATCTACTTCACTTTTGATGGCAGGGTTAGGATTAATTACGTTAGCATTTCTATTCATCAGTGGTGCCGCCGTTGCACAACCAAAACATACCTACCCAGAAAAACCTGATTTACATAAAATTAATGAATCAGAATCCCTTAACATTATCCGCCAAGTGGGACTAAAAGATATAAAGCATACGATGCAAGATGACATGAAAGTGGGCAATCATCATCTTAAGCATCAAATAGAAGCAAGAAGATATATGGAAATGTTATTGCGCGTGGCACTGACAAAAAATCAATTTGTTTTATTATTTCAACCAAAAATGTCGACTAAATCTGGGCGTATTTGTTCAGTAGAAGCACTCCTTCGCTGGTACCATCCTGAATTAGGTTGGTTCTCTCCCGAAGTTTTTATTCCTATCGCAGAAGAAAGTGGTTTGATAAGTCCTTTAGGGCATTGGGTATTAAGTACTGTTTGTGAAAAAATTAAAAAATGGCATGAGATGGGATATGATTATTTAAAAGTATCGGTAAACCTTTCAGGGCACCAATTTAAAAAGGGGGATCTTGTTGAGGATATAGCCAATATATTATGGCAAACGCAAATTACTCCCTACTCGCTTGAATTAGAACTAACCGAAAGTGTGTTGATGGAAAATACCGAAAAATATGTGCTGATGCTAGATGTTTTAAAATCGATGGGAATTGCCATTTCTATTGATGACTTTGGAACGGGTTATTCAGCTTTGAGCTATTTGCGCAGGTTCCCCATTGACACACTCAAAATTGATAAATCTTTTATCCGTGATATCAACAAGAAAACCCAGGATGAGGACAGTATTATTCAAGCGATTATTGCCATGGCAAAAGGCTTAAAAATAAAGACCGTTGCCGAAGGCGTTGAAACAAAAGAGCAGGCAGATTTCCTAATTGCACAGGGTGTTGATGAGCTACAAGGATATTATATCAGCATGCCGCTAACAGAAGATGAGCTGTTGCTTGCACTTCATGAAGATAAGGCGCAAGTTATTGCCTTCAAACATTAGCTCTTCGCAATTAACTTTTATACTGCGTTACCTACGCTCGTTCACCCAAGTCATGTACTAAGATGTACACTCCTTGGGATTCACTCTCTTGGTGCCTTGTCTAAAAGCTAATTGCTATGAGCTCTCTTCGCATTCGACGTTTATGTTTTCCCAGTCATGTACTAAGGTGTACACTCCTTGGGATTCACTCTCTTGGTGCCTTATCTAAAAGCATAATTGCTATGAGCTTTGAGTAAGCTCTTCGCTGTCGATGCGCTTAAGTTTTAGGCTTTACTTTTGCGAGCGGAGAATTGTTTGAGCGCCTCATAGGCGCGAGTTAGCGCAGCGAGCACAAAGGAATGCCTAAAACTTGAGCGCGACCACTATAACCCTCTATTGGAATATTCCTCTTCAACGAACATCTTGAAGAGCACTAGCGATATCAGTTACTCTTTTCTTTTTAAAAAGAAAATATGATGGATTATATCGCCTATATTTTGGTTGGGTTCTTTACCGGCATTTTATCTGGCTTATTAGGGATTGGTGGTGGCGTTATCATGGTGCCAGCACTGGTTGCCATCTTTCATTTTGACGCTTTCAGTGATCTTTATTTAATGCAGTTAGCCACAGGCACGTCGCTTGCGGCCATGATTATCACTACCCTGGCCACAACCCGCGCCCATCAAAAACGGGGGAATGTGCAATGGCGTTTGCTCAAATTTCTTATCCCGGGTACCGTTATAGGTGCCTTATCCGGCGTTTGGCTAGGTAAAGAAATTAATACACACATTCTTCAACTTGGTTTTGCTATTTTCGCGCTGGTTTTAGGGAGCAAACTCCTGTTAAGTCGACAAAAAAAGCCACATTCCATAGCGGCCTATTCCCATCCACTGCTCCTTTTTATCTTTGCGTTAGGAATAGGCTTGCTCTCAGGATTGTTAGGTATTGGCGGTGGGATCTTAATCATTCCCTTATTACTGGTCCTAGGTGTTTCCATGTTACAAGCGAGTGCCACATCGGCCGCTTGTGCCTTTCCAACGGCTTGTGCGGGCGCCGTTTCAGCAATGATAGCTGGCTGGCAAATAGAAGGGCTACCCCCTTTATCATTAGGATTTGTTTATTGGCCAGTGGCACTGCTTTTGGGTATCGTCAGCATTATTGGTGCGCCTTTAGGCGTTCGCCTGGCACATAAACTGCCCGTACAAACGGTAAAGCGGCTTTTTGGTCTCATGTTGTGTGGCGTTGCAATTAAGATGGGGCACGATCCCTTGCTGTTGCAGTTAAGCCATCTTAGTCTGTAACGTACATTCCGCCTCCTATTGGTGTTAAACTGCTTTTATGCTGCAATATCCTAATATTAATCCAGTTATATTACACATTACCGACACGATTCAGATCCGCTGGTATGGGGTGATGTACCTTGTTGGCTTCGCACTCGCTTGGTGCCTCATTCGTTTTCGCACTAAAAACTTGCCGGGATGGGAGAAAATTGATCGAGTCAATGATTTAATTTTCTATACCGCCATGGGTGTTATTTTGGGTGGGCGTATTGGCTATATGTTATTTTATGCTCTACCTGATTGGTTTGCTTCTCCCTCTGAGCTCTTTAAAATTTGGCAGGGCGGTATGTCCTTTCATGGTGGGTTGATTGGGGTTTTTATTTCGACGTGGTTTTTTGGCCGTCATGTAAAAGAACCCTTTTGGAAAGTAGCAGATATTATTGCCCCCAGTGTGCCTTTAGCACTCGCGGCAGGCAGAATAGGTAATTTTATTAATGGTGAATTATGGGGGCGCGTTACCGATGTCCCTTGGGCAATGGTTTTTCCTTATGCAGGCCCACTGCCGCGGCATCCTTCTCAGTTATATGCCGTTTTATTAGAAGGGTTTTTACTATTTATGGTGGTTTGGATTTATTCTGCCAAACCAAGAAAAACAGGCGCCGTTGCCGGTTTATTTATGTTGGGTTATGGTTGCATACGCATTTTTGAAGAATTTTTCCGCCAACCCGATCCGCAATATGGATATCTTGCTTTTAATTTTGTCACCATGGGCCAAGTGTTGTGTATCCCCATGATTGTGTTAGGTTTATATTTGATGATCTGTTACGGAAATACCTGCTTTAGAAATAAAGGTGTACTATGAGAGCGTATTTAAATTTGTTGCAGCATGTCTTAAACAATGGCACACGTAAAAGTGATAGAACAGGCACAGGCACCTTAAGTTGTTTTGGCTATCAAATGCGCTTTGATTTAAACCAGGGTTTTCCGCTGGTGACTACCAAAAAATGCCACTTGCGCTCTATTATTCATGAGTTACTCTGGTTTCTGAAAGGCGATACCAATGTTCGCTATCTCAATGATAATGGCGTTACCATATGGGACGAATGGGCAAATGAACAAGGTGATCTGGGGCCCGTTTATGGTAAGCAATGGCGGTCTTGGCAAACCGCAAATGGCGAGACAATTGATCAAATTCACCAGGTCATTGAGCTTATCCGTAAAGATCCAGATTCCAGACGTTTAATTGTGAGTGCGTGGAATGTGGGAGAATTAAGCCAAATGGCCTTGGCGCCTTGCCACTGTTTATTTCAATTTTATGTGGTGGATGGCAAATTATCTTGTCAGCTTTACCAGCGTAGCGCGGATGTGTTTTTGGGGGTCCCTTTTAATATTGCCTCCTACGCGTTACTTACCATGATGATTGCACAAGTCACTAATCTAAAATTAGGCGAATTTGTTCATTCCTTTGGTGATGTACATTTGTATGTAAATCATATTGAGCAAGCCAAAACCCAATTATCCAGAGAGCCCTTCGCACTGCCTACGATGTCACTCAATCCTGATATAAAGCAAATTAATGATTTTCGTTTTGAAGATTTTGTGTTAAAAGATTATCAAAGCCATCCTGCGATTAAGGCGCCGATAGCTGTTTAAAAGCACATGAAAAAATTAACCATTGTTGTTGCTATGTCAGATAATGGCGCTATTGGCCAAGATAACCAATTATTATGGCATCTGCCCAATGACTTAAAGCACTTCAAATCGCTTACCCTGAATAAGCCGATTATTATGGGGCGTAAAACCTATGAATCTATTGGTAAGCCCTTACCTCATCGTCAAAATATTATTTTAACCCATGCACGTTATTTAAAAATTCCAGGGACGGAAGTTGTTCATTCCGTGAACGAAGCCTTAGATGTTACCAACGATGCGCCAGAAGTCATGATTATCGGCGGGGGAGAAATCTATAAACTGTTTATGCCACTCGTTTCCACCATGCATATTACCTATGTGCATACTTCTATAACAGGGGAAACTGTCTTTCCTCCTTTTGATAAAAATGATTGGCATGAAATTTCACGCGAAGATTTCAAGCAAGATGAAAAGCATATTTATGATTACAGTTTTGTGACTTTTGTTCGACGTTAAACAGATTGTCTTAGGAGATGCATCATGTTAATGATTCAAGCAATAAGATATTTAAGTGATCAACTTGAAGAGAATCTAAAAGTTCGAAATAATTCCCAAGCCCCCTCAGATACCATCCTCGCGGAAAAATTAAAAGCGCATAACCCAAATGCTGCCTTGATAATAGCTAAACCGGTGGATCACCCGACAGATCTCGAGGAAGAAACACTTCGAGCCTTAGCAGGTTTACACCTAACCGACGAGCAACCTCAAGGTAAATTTGTGGGCAAAGGGTTTTCACTTGAAATGCTTGCGTTACCCCCTTGTGCAATTCTTAAAACATCCAATTCGCAACTTACTCGGCAAAAAAGCGATCTTATCAATCAAACGCGAGACAGTACGGAATTACATTTTGGGATGACGTGGGGTGATTTTATATCATTACCCTGTGAAGAATTTAAAGCAAAACTTAAAACGAGCTTAATAAAAGAAGACCTAACACAAAATAAAATGACTATTTTGGCCAGGTTCAGGCGCCAATTAATTTTACTTTCCGCTTATGCAACGCAAGTATTATTAGAGCGGGAGAAAGTGATTAATTTGGCAGAGGGTAAATTCGCCTTTAAGGATAGTATTGACGAATGGTTGGTTGCAAGGGTAACAGACTGCGCGAGTGAAGCGCAAAGTTTATGCGCTCAAGTTTTAGAGGACAATAAAATTAGAGTTAAATCACTCACGATAGAGAAAGGCCCTGGTGAAACAGAAGGCATGTTAAAAGTCTGCGAACAGGTGGTTAAAGAATTCTATGATTTTTGCAATAAAGCCAATGAAAAAGATAGGATTAACTCGCCCGATCAGCGTTCCATGCTTGATTTAATGCCAAATAAAACCAAGTTGCATCAAGCGCGAAGAATGCTCAATGAGAAAGCAGCAAAAGATTTGGTGGTGCGCTTATTTAAGATCGCAACATCACAACACTATCCAGAAAAAGCCTGGTACTTTTCCTCTTGGAATCCAGCCGGCTTTAGTGTTGACAAGGCAAAAGTAAAGTGCGTAGAGCTTGCACGGGCATTACATGATTTTGAAGAGGCCGTTTCAAAATGCAAAGATGATAGCGAAGAATATTGGAACTTACTCTTCGATAAAACCCATTACGAACATGCTCAGGCCAACTTACATAAGCCGATGTTTTCTGCATCCAAGCAAAATGCCGTTAAGTTGTGGGAGGAAGTACACGACGGCCTTGTGCAGATGGTGCCCTTTTGCGCCGAAGTGGCAAAAACGAAGCATTCACATTGTGAATTTAAATAGGTATAATTTGCTTAAATAGTAAGTTAAACATCTTTCTTTAAATTATGGCCAGAATTTCCCCTAAGCTAATAGGTGCCGTTGGGCACTTTATGAGTCAGTGTTTGGTTAAGACCTTACGTGTGGATATTCGTGTACACCCCAGCGTCGTGGTTGAAAACCAATATATTCATGCCTTTTGGCATGACAAGCAATTTGCCCCCATTATGCTCCTTGCAAATTCGGCCTTTGGTAAAGGCAAACATGCTTGTTTTGTAAGCGCATCAAACGATGGTGAAATGTTGGCGCAATGGTTAAAACGCTTAGGGTATAAGCTGGTTAGAGGTTCTTCTTCCCGAAAAGCCTTAAGTGGTTTGGTGAATTTGATTAACATTACGAAAGAGGGCTATTCCGTTGGCATTACCGCCGATGGCCCAAGAGGCCCTGCCCATAAAGCGAAAACCGGTGCTGCGTATATTGCTTACAAAGCAGGGATTGGGCTACTTCCTATAGGGGTTGCCTACTCCGCCAAATGGCAATTTAATAAAGCATGGGATAAATACCAATTACCTAAACCCTTTGCCAAAGCGGTTATTTATGTTGGTGAGCCTATCGCTATTACTGATATGAGCGACACGGATAGCGTTATTGCTAACGTTGATAAAGAAATCAATGCCTCAGATTGTCAAGCGCTTAAAATATTGGAAAATGACAGCGAAAGCGCCAAATTTATTAAATTAAAACAGGCCAGCCAAAATTAAGCGCTTTATCCGCTTTTCTTAATAAGAAGTTTGGGGCGCCAGCCGGTGCCAATAAAAATGGAGGAAAACACTAATAACATTCCTACCAGATCATACCAACGCAGTTCTTCATCTAAAAAGAAAATGGCTAAGAAGGTAGTCACCACGGGCATAACCCCACCAAAGATCCCTGCGGTGCTGGCTTGAATAAAGGTTAAACCCCAAGCCCATGCCCAAAAGAATAATAAACTACTGATAGCAGCAACGAGAATTAAACTGCCTTCCCAGGTGGTAAAGGCGCTAAAGTCCAGTTCACCTGTAAAAATAGCGCAAGGCAATAAGGTTAAGAAGCCAACCACGTTGGCCACCAAAGAAGCACCCAAAGGGGTGACTCTACCAGCCAATTTGCGGCCTAAAATGGAATACATTGCTTCTGGGATCATTGCGATAAAAACCAGCATATCGCCAAAATAGGTATGCTCAAGGTTTAACTCGCCTTCAAAATGATCCAAATTAATAATAAGAATGCCAATTATCGCTAAGGCGAGTGACAATATTTTGGGCCAATTTAAGGATTCACTTAGCATCCACACAGCACAAACGGCAATAATGGCCGGCAAGGTGCTACCTACAATCCCTGCCGCGGTAGCGGTGGTGTTTTGTAAGCCCCAAACAAAAAAGACATTAAACAAAAAGGCAGCAAAAAACCCAGACAATGCTGCATAGGACCAATCCGTTTTGCTCAGTTTACCCTGAGGATGTTTGGGATCCATGATGGGTGTATTGGTTAGCTTTAACATCAGCGCTAACAGGATGGAGCTAATAAAAAAGCGGCTCACTAACAACATGAACATCGGCATGAAGTCGAGTAAAAATTTACTGGTAACGACATTAATACTGATCCCAGCTTGGGCTAATGCCAGGGCGATGTAGCCAACCATCAAAGAGCGACTCATTTTACGCTTCCCACCTTACTTTTATGCTTCGTTGTCTGCATTCTCTCACCCCAGTCATGGACTAATACGTCCACTCCTGGGGCTTCGTTCACTTGACGCCTTGCCTAAAAGCAAAGTGGTTTGCGTAAACGCTTATTGCTTTTAGGCGGTGGTTTAGTGTGAAATAGTGGCTAAAATTCTAGCAGATTTAAAAAAGGGTTGTTAAGTTTTTTTCGCTAAAAGGGACAAAAAGCGGATAAAAGGGAGTCAGAATTTATTGTTTAAATCAACCGCAATGACGAATGGAGTATCTGAGATCATTTTTTTCGTGTCGCCACACGAAAAAAATTGTTCCCAGTATACTTCCCGCGATGATGAACCGAGGTTCTTATTCTTCCCAGTTTTATTTATACTGCGTTGGCTGCGCTCAATGTCACTTAATCGCTTTAGCGCCAATATCTTTGCGGTAAAACACGCTGTCCCAGGCGGCTTTTTGCACGATACGGTATGCGTTATCTTTCGCCATTTCAATGGTGTCCCCTAAGGCGGTAACACACAACACGCGCCCGCCATTGATAACTATTTTGCCTTCTTCCACTTTAGTACCGGCATGGAAAATTTTGTAATTATCAGAAGGGGCTATCTCATTAAGGGTGGGGCAGGGATCGCCCATGTGGGGATTATCTGGGTAACCATTGGCTGCCAGCACCACCCCTAAGGCGGCTTGTGAGTCCCATTGTGCTTGGTAGGTGTCTAGTTTCCCTGCCAAGGTGTCCAAACACAGTTGCGCAAAATCCGATTTTAATCGCATTAAAATGGGTTGTGTTTCAGGATCGCCAAAACGACAATTATATTCAAGCACATAAATATCGTTTTGCGCTGTGATCATGAGCCCGGCGTATAAAAATCCCTTAAAGGGAGTGCCGTTAGCACGCAGGCCATGTAGGGTAGGCTCGATAACCGTTTTTATTATTTTGGTTTGTAAGTCCTCATTCGCAATGGGGGCGGGAGAATAAGCGCCCATGCCACCGGTGTTAGGACCTTTGTCATTATCATCACGCGCTTTATGATCTTGCGAGGTTGCCAACGGAAGATAATGCTCACCATCGCATAATACAATAAAACTTAACTCTTCACCTTGAATAAAGTCTTCGATAATAATTTGTGAACTTGCCTGCCCAAATTTTTTATGTGAGAGCATATCAAATACGGCCGCTTTAGCGCTCGTGAGATCAGGTGCAATAATCACCCCTTTTCCTGAAGCAAGGCCATCTGCTTTAATAACAATGGGGAAATTCACGGTTTCTAAATAATGTTCTGCTGCTTTTGCATCCGTAAAAGTTTCTGCCTTTGCCGTAGGAATATGGAATTGGTGCATAAAGGTTTTAGAAAAGACTTTTGAACCTTCAAGTTGTGCACAGGCTGCACTTGGGCCTAAACAGCGCAAATTTTTAGATTCAAAAAAGTCCACAATCCCTTCTACTAAGGGGGCTTCAGGGCCTACCACCGTAAAGTCGATTTGGTTTTGTTTTACAAAATCGACGAGAGCGTCAAACGCTAAAGGCGAGAGGGCAATGTTTTGCACTTTTGGCTCGCGATGGGTCCCCGCATTACCGGGGGCAACATACACTTGATTGATTAAAGGGGATTGGGCTAATTTCCACGCTAGCGCATGTTCTCGCCCACCGCTGCCTACTACGAGTACTTTCATGTCTTTCTCTTAATGTTTAAAACAACGCATACCCGTAAAGAGCATGGCAATGTCTGACTGATTTGCCGCTTCAATAATTTCATTATCTCGCATCGCGCCGCCAGGTTGAATGATGGCACTAACACCTAAGTCTTTCACAAAATCAATGCTGTCTTTGAAGGGGAAAAAGGCATCTGAGGCCATCACGGCACCTTTGAGATCAAATCCTACTTCTTGCGCTTTTAAAGTAGCAATATGGGCACTAAATATGCGCGACATCTGACCTGCGCCAATCCCCAAGGTTTGGCCATTTTTGGCAAAGACGATGGCGTTGGACTTAACAAATTTAACCAGCTGCCAACTAAAGAGGAGATCATTCAGTTCATTATCATTTGGGGTACGCTGTGTGACAATCTTATAGGTAATGTCTTTGCTTGAAAAATTGGCACTGCTTTGAATTAAAATCCCGCCATTCACACTGCGTATTTCAGGGCCAACAACCTGGGCACTGCTGGGTTGATAGCTAAGCAGTCGGCAGTTTTCTTTTTGTTTGGCAAGTAAAATTGCTTGTTCGCTAAAGCTAGGTGCAATAATCACTTCAACAAATTGGTTATCATAAATAGCTTGGATCACTTTTTCATCAATAGCACTATTGAAAGCAATAATTCCGCCAAATGCCGAAGTGGGGTCGCTTTGATAGGCTTTTTGATAAGCAGCCAGAGGTGAGTCGGCAAGGGCAGCGCCACAAGGATTGGCGTGTTTTACAATAACACAAGCCGATTCGTATAAGGATTTAACACATTCCAATGCACAATCGGCATCTTGAATATTATTGTATGAAAGCGCTTTTCCTTGGTGCAAGGTGGTCATCGCGATGCTATCGATTGGCGCGTTTTTTTCAAGATAAAAAGCCGCTTGTTGCTGTGGGTTTTCGCCGTAGCGTAAGCGCTCTTTTAATTGATAATGTAAACTCAACGTTTGGCCAAAGCCATCTAGGGGTTGCTTATCTTGTACTTGACCAAAATAATTAGCAATGGCGGCATCATAGGAAGCGGTATGGGCAAAGGCTTTGGCTGCAAAACGAAATCGAAGCTCTTCTTTGATAATACCCTTGTGCTCTTCATAGTCTTTCATAAAATCAGCATAATCACGCGGATCTACTAACACGGTACACCAGGCATGATTTTTTGCTGCTGCTCGAATTAAGGTAGGCCCGCCGATATCAATATTTTCAATAATATCTTCAACATGCGCATCTGGCTTTTTGCTTACCTTCTCAAAAGGGTAGAGGTTGACCACCACCAAGTCTATGTCGTGAATATCATGGGCGAGCATAATGTCGGCATCAACGTCCCGTCGGCCTAATATACCGCCGGCGATTTTAGGATGCATGGTTTTTACTCTACCATCCATAATTTCAGGAAAACCAGTATAATCACTTACCGCAATAACCGGGATCCCATGTCCTTTTAAAATAGCCGCAGTATTGCCTGTTGAAATAATTTCAACGCCGTGAAGGTGAAGTACTTCGGCCAAAGGAATAATGTTGGTTTTATCATAAACGCTTAGTAAAGCGCGTTGAATAACAGTTGAATCATGCATATTACGCTAACCCATATTCTGCAAGACGTTTACGAAGCGTACCTCTGGCTAGTCCTAACCATTCGGCAGCTTTACTTTGATTGCCACCAGTATGATCTAAGACTGTTTTAAATAGCCCAAGTTCCACTTCTTTTATTACTAAAGTGTATAATTCTTTTGCTGGCTGTCCATCCAGAGCACCAAAGTAATCAGACAGCATTTTGGCAACTACTTCTTTTAAAGGGGGGGTTGGTGTTTGAGTCATTGCGCGGTTTCCATTAAATTCGCAAAAAATTCATAAGCGGTGTTGAGTTGCTCTTGTGCGGTTTGGATTTGATTAAAGGCATGGCGAAAAGCACCACCGTTACGTTGGCCTTTGCTATACCAAGAAACATGTTTGCGTGCAACTAAAACACCCCGTTGTTCTCCATAAAATGCATATAAGTTTTTCATGTGATTGATCATGATATCTTTGATAGTGGCAATATCAGGCTCAGGCAAATGGGTTTGGTTTTTTAAATAATATAAAATTTCATTAAAGATCCAAGGCCGCCCTTGTGCTGCACGGCCTATCATAATGGCATCGGCTCCGGTTTTTTCTAATACATATTTTGCTTTTTCAGGCGAGGTAATATCGCCATTAGCAATGATGGGAATAGAAACCGCTTGTTTGATAGCGGCGATGGTTTCATATTCTGCTTCGCCATTAAACATACAAGCCCGCGTTCTGCCATGAATGGCGAGTGCTTGTATACCGCAATCTTGGGCTAATTTGGCAATCGTGACACCATTGCGATGGTGTGAATCCCACCCCGTTCTGATCTTTAGGGTGACTGGTATTTTTACTGATTTCACTACTTCATTTAAAATTTTAGCAACCAAGGGTTCATCTTTAAGTAAGGCAGAGCCCGACAGGGTATTGCACACTTTTTTGGCAGGGCAACCCATATTAATATCAATAATTTCTGCGCCTTGGGCTTCGTTGTAACTGGCTGCTTGCGCCAGCATTTTAGGATCTGCCCCAACAATTTGCACCGAGCAAGGCCGTGTTTCGCCCTCATGATTCGCACGACGTTTAGTTTTTTCGCTGCCATGTAGCAAGGAATTTGCACCGACCATTTCAGAAACGGCGAGGCCTGCACCCATATTTTTGCACAATTGGCGAAAGGGCCTATCTGTCACGCCTGCCATAGGGGCAAGAATAATGGGTGCCTCCAACTGATAAGGCCCAATTTTTAAGTTTGGTAACTCATTTTTTGGTGTTGTTGATTGTGACATGGCTTAACTCAAACAAGGGAGGGCAATTATAACGCTAAGCTTAGTAACATGCAGCCTTTTCTGTACTCTTCTCAGTCGACGCTAGTTTTTAATGCACCACAACAGTGCCCATTCTTCTTCGGTTTGGATTTCATGGACCGTGAAGGTATCAGCATAAGCTGTTTTCACCGCATCCACTTGATGAGTTAGCAGTCCAGACATCACTAAATGGCTGTTAGGTTGACAAAGCGAGGTAAAAACGGGGGCAAGTTGAATGAGCGGTTGGGCTAAGATATTTGCGAGCAAGAGATCAGCTTTTAGATTCGCTGGAAGCTGTGTAGGGCTTATCACCGTGATGGCGTCTTGGGAGATGGCGTTACGTTCGGTGTTATCCTGTGTAGCGCAAAGGGCTTGGGGATCATAATCAATGGCATACACATGTTTAGCGCCTAATTTCAACGCGGCAATCCCTAAGATGCCGGAGCCACAACCATAATCGATTACGGTTTGATTGATGGGGGGATGCGCATCTAACCAACGTAAACATAAGGCCGTTGTTGGGTGAGTGCCGGTGCCAAAGGCAAGCCCGGGATCAAGATTAACCATCACCGCACCATCTTGTGCTATGGTTGTGCCACTGGGAACAATCCAAAGTTTTTGTCCAAATTGCAGCGGTTTAAAATGTTCTAACCAGGTGCGCGACCAGTCTTGTTCTTGTAGCGTGGTTTGTTTAATTGGGGTATGAGGAATTAATTTTTGTAGGGCTTGTATAATCGATTGAGAAAAATCAGTTTGAGTGAATAATCCAACAATTTTTACTTTTTCCCATAAGGGCGTGGTACCGGGTAAAGGTTCTAAAATGGGGGTAATCCCCGCATCATAAAATGAAACGCTCACGGCGCCAAGGGATTCTAATTTATCGCAATAAAGCTGGGCTTGTGATTGATGTGTTTCAAAGGAGATCTCTATCCAGGACATATATTACCTTACTATTGTTGGGCAGTATTTTTACATCAATCAGCAAGAGAAGCAATCTTGGCATCAAGGGGTTGTAGGTACACATTCTTCCAAACGGTACCTAAAAACCGACGAGCTGCTTTGAAACCCATGGAATTAATTGCTTTAACTAAGAGAGAATTTTTCCCTGATTAACACAGAGGAAATAGTTATGAGAGAATTATTACAAAATGAAATTAACACCGTTGCTGGCGGCTCTATGCAAGACAATAATGGTTACAATTTTAATTACGTTCTAGGCGAAGCAATGTCAATTGGCGTTCTTGGGTATATAATCTGTGGGCTTAATTTCTCAACAGGCGCAATCCTTGGGGCAAGCTATGGCGCATTAAGAATGGCTGCGACAATGCTAGATTATCGCTATTTTCCAAAAGAGCCTGAGTTCGTCTCCACGGTAGAGTTTGTTCAGGTTTAGTTCTCTTTTTTGTGGCTAGCTTTTGTAGTTAGCCACCATTCAGTTTAATTGATCAACTTACTCCATAATGCAAAATAACTCGCTAACGGTACATTATTACGTTGTTAGATCGCTTGATTGCGTAAAAGAAATATATCGTTTTTCTCTTTTATTCCCTGCCTATTTTGAATAAACTTCCTCCTCAAATATTTCACACTCCAGTGAGTTAATAAGAGAGGTTAATTATGGCTTTACACGGTCCCTTCAGCGAAGATTCCAATGATGAAGAAGTTATTGTTAAAGAAGAAGTTATCAATGACGCTGTTACACCTACAAGACTTGGCACCTCCATTAATCCTGAAATTGTAGAAACGGTTGTTGAGATTGCCCTAGAAATTGGACCTGAAATAGCTAGCCAGGCGCAAGCAAAATTAGATGAAGAACAAAGAGCCAATATAGATGCCCAGGAACAAGCACAACTCGCAAAAATTGCTCAAGATGAAAAAAAGCCTGAGCATGAAAAGAAAAGTGATGAACTTCTTCAAGAGGCAGAAGATAAACTAAGAAATGATGAAACTAAGGCTGAACATGATGCACGTTTAGCGGCAGAGCCTGCTAAAGTTGAAGCAGCAAAATTAGCGGCAAAAGAACATGCGGATGAATTGGCGCACGAAGCTCAGGTTAAGATAGAGCCTAAACTGGATGCTATTCATGCACATGCACAAGCTGTTTTAGATGATCGTGATGAGGAAATTCAAGAAGCCGCTTTAGCAGCACAGCAGCACAAAGAAGAAGAGGAAAAACGTAAAGCAGACAATGAGGAAAAGGCCCAAGCAGCACGCATCAAAAAGCAAGAACAAGACAAAATGTTCACGCAAGGTGATGGCAAAATCCATGCGCATACCGCGAATGCTCAAGTTGAAAAACTGGCCGCCATGTTAAAAGCAGGTGAAAAATCAGAATCAGATGAAGACAAAAAGCTGTCGGTAGTAGAAATTGCTGCCAAAATTGAAGCAGGTCATGCCACAAACACAAAAGAAGAAAAAAAATCTGACATTGAACCTTCTAAAACAAATGTCGCAACACTCTTAACTGCTTTTGAAAAGAAAAAGGTGGAAGACAAAGAAGAGAAGAAAAGTGTGCATCGTTCAGGTAACATTGCAGCGATAGCCAAAACCTTTGAGGGGGGAAGAAGGCTTCAGACAACCAGAAGACATCCTGTAAATGAAGACACAGCAAAAGAGGCCACCTCAGCCAATAAATCCAAAGCCAAAAAACGGTAGGGATTTTGTTATTTGTGCACGGATCAAGGGCGTGTAAACCAAGATCCGTGCATCGGTTGTTTTTTGCCTTTCATCATCTGCCTTGCATATTCATCTTGCCACTTGACAGTCCATCGAATAGAGATTGTTTAAATTTTCCTTATTAATACAATACGGTAGTTAAGAAACCATCTCGCTACGTATTGGAACCCACTATGGCCATTATTAGTCTTTTGCCGGGGTATTTTTTACCCGAAAATATCGACAGCCTCGATATTGATGAGCATCTTGCTGACAACCAACATGTTGAAGAAAAAATAATTGAAAAAGATATTATTATTGAAACCTCATCCGATGCTTCAATAGAGGAGCTCATTGAATGGGTCAATAGTATTGAAGCGACAGAGGCACAATTAATTGAGCACAATGGCTATAGCAAAGTTCAGGAAGTGAAGCATCGTTTTGATTTACACTTGGCTGCAAGAGATGGGGATATTGCCAAAATGATCCGCCTTATCGAAAATGGTGAAGATGTCAATTTAGAAAACAATCGCAGCGCAAGACCGTTGCATTGCGCGGCGCTGTACGGAAAAGTTGAAGCCGCAAAACTGCTTATCACGTATGGTGCTGATCTTCATGATGTGGCCTATAAAGGGCACACGGCCTTACACTTCGCGTTAAAAAATCATCATTATGAATTGGCAAAACTATTGGTACTAGAAGGCGCTTCACCTTCTGCGTTAAATGAAAAAGGCGAAGATCCGATTTCTTATTTATTGTCTGATGTTGCTTGGACCGTTTCAAATGAAAAAGATATACATGCTCAAATTGAGCTTGTTGAAATAATGGATACGCTATTAGTATTGCTACAGCACGCCGAAAATGGTTGTGTATCAAGCGCTGAATTTACAAGAAAAGATGGACAGCAATATTATGTCCCAAGGCCGGTTGTGGCAGATCTCTATTTATTTGCAGCTTATGCTACTGAGCCTGTAGTCAAGCATTGCTTGCTTAATTACATTAAAGAAATTAATGCCTTTGATACTTCCTTTGACAGCTACTTGCATGCTTTAAATTTACTGCATCGTTTTCCTACAGGGGAAATTTACCCGCTTACCCTTAATAAGGAGACTCAAATATATTTGGAATCAGAAGGGCACTTTGGGTTGTTTACGACCCAGCTTGCCAGAAACTCACTCCAAGCTTATTTGGAAACAATACCACATGATGCAAAGCATGCTTTACAAAAAAATGTATTTGAAACACTGTTAAACGTTTATGAAAATGCGGCCTACTATTGTGAAAATCGTGCTAACCCGCAAACCTACAAAGTGGCCTTAGCCCATTATGATAATGGGGACACAGTGTTATTACCTACGGGTTGGCACGGGCATTTTGTTGATGTTATTTTATCTAAGCAGCAAGAAACCTATGCGAGCGCTAATAGTGGTGATAGGTACGGTGGTGAAGATCCCTTGCCTTTGCAAGAGAGAATAGAATTTGGCGATACGCCAGGGCTTATTTTCTATCATTTAGAAGAACCTAATAGCATCGATGAAGACTATATTCAAAATACGCTCAACAACACCTCTCAAATGAATTTAGAGTTTGAGCAACCTTTAAAGTATGCGACCTTTAATAAGTTGTTTGAAATTATTAATCCTGATCAAGAATTTGGTAATTGTGGTTGGGAAAGCCATCGCGATGCCGTAGAGGGTATTATTGTTATCGAATTGTTAAATCGTAACATTTCCTTAGAAGAAGCCAAACCATTGGCCAAGGAATTTTACGATAGTTGGGACTTATTTCATGGTAACTATGTTATAGATCAATACATGGCTCACCATCCTGGCCTAGGGGCAGAAGCATTCATTAGTATTTTTTGCCAATTACATCACAACAAAACCGATATTAGCCCTAAAGATCATGCCCATGCTGAAAAAATACTGGACACGTTAATGTCTGATAAGTATATGGGTGAGTTTGCGGAATTTTTACATCATCTTGCGAATGAGCCTGAGTGCCATCAAGTGCTAGAGATGGTGCAACAAGAGTACAATCTGGATGTAAATGCGATTTTAGCGCAAAATCCCATAAATACCACGACTGAGACGATGGATCTTTCTGTAGCTACCACTCCAGCGATAGCGGAGAAGATTCCAACGTTTAATATTGCGCATCTGATGATGATGGAACACCACGATCCTATTATATTTTAAGCTAGGGTCAGATTTTTAATATCAAAAAGAGAATATCGTGGTCTCGTTAAAGCTTTAGGTATTCCTTTATGCTCGCTGCGCTAACTCGCGCCTAAGAGGCGCTCAAACAATTCTTTGCTCGCAAAAGTAAAACCTAAAGCTCAAACGCGATATAGTCCCTACTACACTATGAAGCTTCGAAGGGCAGGCTGGGGCAAGTGAGCGCTGGCAACAAGGTATAAAAGCTATCTGCCGCGAGTTTAAGTGGATTCTTTAATTTTTTCTTCCAAATAATGAATTGTCGTGCCACCTTGCTTAAAATTAGTATCTTGAATCAAATCTTGATGTAAGGGAATATTGGTTTTAATACCATCAATCACCACTTCACTCAACGCATTACGCATTCTTCTAATAGCTTCTTGGCGTGTATTACCAAACGCAATGATTTTAGCGATTAATGAATCATAATTGGGGGGAACTTGATAAGAACTGTAAAGATGTGAATCAATACGGATCCCAGGGCCACCTGGTGCATGATACCAGGTAATTTTACCTGGGCAGGGAATAAAGGTTTTTGGATCTTCAGCATTAATGCGACATTCAATCGCATGGCCATGAATGCGGATATCTTCTTGCTTTACAGATAATTTTTCGCCATTGGCGATTTTAAGTTGTTCTTTAACAATATCAATGCCGGTGATCATCTCGGTAACAGGGTGCTCTACCTGAACACGTGTATTCATTTCAATAAAATAAAATTCACCATCTTGAAATAAAAATTCAAAGGTGCCTGCGCCACGGTAATTTATTCGTAAACAAGCATCCACACAAATTTTACCAATTTTTTGGCGTTGTGCTTCGGTTATGCCAGGTGCGGGTGCTTCTTCTAATACTTTTTGGTGACGTCGCTGCATGGAGCAGTCTCGTTCACCTAAGTGGATAGCTTGACCTTGACCGTCCGCAAGGACCTGAATTTCAATATGCCGCGGTTTTTCTAAGTATTTTTCCATGTACACCATGGAATTATTGAAAGCGGTATTAGCCTCGGTACGGGTGAGGGAAATCGCGTTTAACAAAGAGGCTTCACTGTGCACAACCCGCATACCGCGTCCGCCGCCGCCACCAGCCGCTTTAATGATAACCGGGTAGCCAATGTCACGTGCTATTTTAAGATTGAGCTTATCATCATCGCCTAAAGGGCCGTCTGATCCTGGCACGCAGGGAACGCCGGCTTCTTTCATGGCTTTAATGGCAGAGACTTTGTCTCCCATTAAGCGAATGGTTTCTGGTCTTGGGCCAATAAATACAAATCCACTTTCTTCAACCCGCTCAGCAAAATCAGCATTTTCCGCTAAAAAACCATAGCCAGGATGAATCGCAACGGCATCGGTAATTTCTGCTGCCGTAATAATGGCAGGGATATTTAAATAGCTTTCAGGGGAAGGCGCTCTACCAATACAAATCGCTTCATCTGCTAAACGTACTGGTAACAGATCTCTATCTACAGTGGAATACACGGCCACCGTTTTTATACCAAGCTCATGACAAGCACGTAAAATACGCAAGGCGATTTCGCCTCGATTGGCTATAACTACCTTATCTAACATGTAACACCATTATTTAATCACAAACAGGGGTTGGCCAAATTCAACGGGCTGACCATTTTCAACTAAAATGGCAACAACCGTACCTGCTTTATCTGACTCAATTTGATTCAACATTTTCATGGCTTCTACAATACACAAGGTGTCACCAACTTGTACTTGCTTACCAATATCAACAAAAGGAGGCTGATCAGGCGCAGGTGCGCGATACATTGTGCCAACCATTGGGGAGGTGACAATATGTCCTTCAGGTAAGCTTGGTTCGCTTGCGGTCTCAGTGGTTGTGGAGGTAGTCACTGTTACCTGAGGGGTTGAAGGTATCATGGTAGGTGAATGTGCCATAACCACTTGAGGGGCGCTTTCCATTTTACGACTAATGCGTACGGATTCTTCTCCCTCGCGAATTTCAATCTCAGCTATGCCGGATTCTTCTAACACTTCAATTAATTTTTTTATCTTTCGAATATCCATCGTAAAACTCAACTATTAATGTTGGATTATGAATAACGCTCAAGTGCGGTGGCGAGCGCAGCATAGTAACCTTGAGGACCCAGTCCGCTGATCACGGCTTCAGCAATATCAGAAACATAACTTAAATGTCTAAAACTTTCTCTAGAAAAAATATTGCTTAAATGAACCTCAAAAAACGGGATTTTCACCGCGAGCAAGGCATCACGAATAGCAATACTGGTATGGGTAAGTGCGGCAGGATTAATAATGATTACATCGACCTTATTCTTTTTTGCTGCTTGGATGGTATCGATAATCTCGCCTTCACTATTAGACTGAAAGCACTCAATCTCATGGCCTTTGGCAAGCTTAGCGAGCTGCTGATCAATGGTTTTAAGCGTTGTCTTACCGTAGAGGCTGAGCTCTCGGTTGCCCAGCAGATTTAAGTTTGGTCCATGAATAACTAATATCTTTGTCATATTGCCACGCTCTATATAGGTGGGCTTATTGTGGACGATCTTTGGTAATCTGTCTATCCGCTTTTAGTAAATTAATGAAAGATAGCTGCAAGATATCGTAATTTCTCGTCAGATGGTGATTTTTATAGAATTTTATATTTTGGTGTTGGTTTTGGATAAGTTCGCACTCTATTTTTGAAAAATAACGCATTTTATCTAATTTTATAACCACGTTAGAAAATTTTAACGACAAATAGCGCATTTTATTGAAAAATCCGTTTTTATAGAAGTTGCTCCGCAAAGCAAAACCCATAAAATCAAGATGGTGAAAGATACCCGAAGATAACGAAAAATACCAGCAAGATATTGCATGATGCTGCAAATTAGTGAATTTTAAAGAAACTAACAAAACAGGATAAAGAGGGTATTGTTGAAAACAAGATACAGAAAGTTAACGTATTTTGGCAGCATGTTTTAATAATTTGACCAAATTTAACGAATTTTACGGCTTTTCATCCTTTATTTGCGAGAGATGGATCAGGAATTGTTTTTTAGAGACGCCGCCAATAATTCTATATTTTGTTAACTCGCTACCATCTGGGCTGAAGAATAATACCGCGGGGGGGCCAATTAAATCAAACTTCTTTAATAGTGCCTCCGCTTGGGTGTTAAAGTTTGTGACATTGAGTCGTACTAAGCGCCAAGGCTCTAATTGCCCGATGACTTCACTTGATGAGAAAACATCTCTTTCCATATGTTGGCAGGCGACACACCAATCGGCATAGATCTCCACCATGACGGCTTTGTCTTGTTTTTGTGACTTATTCAATATGTCATTTAACTCACCGCTTGTGGTGATGGTTTTAAATTTGTCTTTGCTGACTTCAGGCGTTTCCCCAACCAAATGGGACAGTACTTGCAAGGGATCATGGAAGCCTCTGTAAGTGCCCCACAAGAAGGTGAGTGCTACCATGACAAATACCACGCCGATGCGGGCGCTGATCCCGGCTTGTTTTTTAAAGGTATTCATACAAAAGGCAATAAATATACATAATAGTGCCCACAGAATGAGTGTCCAGGGTTGATGATAAAATCTGTCTAGCATCCAAATGCTAAGTCCAAACATAATGATGGCAAACACTTGATTAACATGATGCATCCACGGACCAGAGCGTGGTAAAAATTTTCCACCTAAGGTACCAATTGTCAGTAACAGCGTGCCCATGCCTAAGCCCATTGCCAACAAAGCACTGCCACCCAGCGTGATGCTGCCACTATGTGAAATGTAACCTAAAGCGAAAATAAGCGCTGGCGTAATGCAAGGAGAAGAGATCAAGGTTGCTAAGACGCCCATCATGGCAGCGCCAATATAGGTGCCGCTTTCTTGTTTGGCGTGCAGTGCGTGTAAGAGATCTTTTAAGCGAAAATGAGGGGGCATGGTAATGCGCACAATACCAAGTTGCATCAACCCAAGTATTGCAAATAAAAATGAAAAAGAAATAATGATAGCAGGGTGTTGTAAACTTGCTTGTAAATTTTTACCTAACGTTGCGGCAATAATACCGGCGATGGCGTAACTGATGGCCATGCTTAAGACATAACATAAGGATAACCAAAAAGCTTTGCGGGTATTTAAATGGGCTTGGCCAACGATAATACTCGCTAAAATGGGGATCATTGGCCAAACGCAAGGTGTAAAACTTAATAAAATGCCCGCTAAATAGAAGGTGCCAATCGTGGATAAATATCCCCAAAAAGTTTGCGCGGGCTCCTTGAGAGACATTTCTTCAAGCAAGGGTTTATCTTGCTGAGTATTGACTGTTTTATTGGTAGTTAACTCTGGCACGGTTGTTGGCATGAGGGCAACAAGCTGGTTTTTTTCCACACTGAGTTCAAAGTACTTCACCACGGGGGGGTAACAAAAGCCGGATTTAGCACACCCTTGATATTCGATTTGTAATAGTGCTTGATAAGGCGCGTTTTGCAATGCTTTGGTTAAATTAACGGTTAGATTTAATCCATGTTGGTAAGTAATTTGCTTTCCAAAAGTAGGATCATCTATCTCAATGCCAGGAGGAAAATCGATGCCGCTGATTGCGTTAGGTGCACTCCCCTTGTTTAAGATGAACTTAATGCTGTTTTGGTATAAATAGCAATTGGGGGCGATTTGCCAGTTTGCTTTTAGCAGGTTGTCTTCATGGGTCAGGGTTAATTCAAAAGCAGCTTCAAGTGGTACCACTTTAGGCAACCCTAAAGAGGAAAGCGGGTTCGCTTTTGCCAAAGGAATGACGCACAAGCCTATTATTAAAACTAAATAGATAACTAAGTTGTACTTAGTATTGTTTATAGGCATTATCCACCTGTATTTAGCGCCAAGTTCTAATTTAGTATGCGAAGAGACTATGCTCAATAAGAGGGGATTATGTCAACAGAATATTGTGTGGTTTTTTGTACTTGTCCTAATGCAGAGGTTGCGCAAAATATAGCTAATCAATTAACAGCGCAAAAGCTTGTTGCCTGCACCAATATTGTGCCTGGGTTAACTTCTATTTATTTCTGGGAGTCAAAAGTAACCGAGGGCAAAGAGGTACTCATGATCATGAAAACCCGTCAAGAAAAGCTTGCTGACTTAGAAAAGGCAATTATCGATTTACATCCTTATGACTTTCCCGAATTTATTGCTATTCCCATACTCTATGGGAATAGCAAATATCTAAACTGGGTAGATGAGGTGGTTAAGGTCTAGCCTTTATCATAAAAAATAACTTTGTTGCGTCCTTCTTCTTTAGCAGTATAGAGCGCTTTGTCTGCAGCATTAACCAGCTTATCAAGGGTATCTAGTTTTAATGAGCGCTCTGCCACACCTACGCTAAAGGTGGCAGAAAATTCAATCAAGGGATCAGCGCTTCGGTGTAATAATTTAGAAAAACCACGACGGACATCATCTAATTTCTTAAGCACAGAAGCGGCATCCGATTGTGGAAAAATAATCGCAAATTCTTCACCGCCATAACGTCCAATGCTGTCGGTTTTACGCAATCGTTGTTTAAGTAAGCGCGCCAGCCCTTTAATCACTCTGTCACCCACAGGATGTCCATGGGAATCATTAATCGCTTTAAAATGATCAATATCAATCATCGCAAAACTTAATGGTGTATTATTACGTTTGGCACGGGCAATTTCTAAATCGAGTTGCTCTAAAATGCGAGTATGGTTTAAAAGTCCGGTGAGGCTGTCTTGACTCATTTCAGAACGTAGCGCTCTTGCGCGAACAGCTCTTGCAATAACGGCTGCGATTAAGTGATGTGGCGCAATAGGCTTAGTTAAAAAATCATCGCCCCCGCCACTGATGGCAATTAATTGTTTGTCTGTATCGTCCTCCGCAGAGAGGAAAACAATGGGGATCCCAACAAACGGATCTTGTTGACGAATGACTTTCGCAAGCTCAATCCCTGAGCATTGTGGCATATATAAATCAAGCAAAATTAAGTCGGGTTGAAATTCGGACAGCACGTCCATAATTTGTAAAGGATCAGTGAGGATCTGGGCAATCATGCCTGCTTGCTCTAAATTATTTCGGATAATATTGGCCTGCGTTTTGGAATCTTCCACAATTAAAATCCGATAGGGTAAGGTTTCACTTGGTGGTGTCACGGCCTGATCAATAGTTTCAACCAACGTAGAGAATTCAATGGGCGTCACAAAAAAAGCCTTGGCACCTGATTTTACTGCAAAAAGCCGGGTGGCAATATCCTCTTGGTTAGAGATAAAGATGATAGGTATTTTTTCTGATATTTCTTTTAAAGGTGTTGTTTGGCTAAGATCGCAATAAGCCGTGTCTAGGATAATAGCGCCGAGCTTTTCATGTTGATTGGCCTTTTCTAATACGTCATTCAAAGACTGACAAAGAATACAGTGGTAACTAAAGTATTTTACCTGTTGTGTAATTTCATCTGCCAATTCTTTGTTTCTTAGGGCCACTAACAGGGTATGCGGTGAGACAGACTCATCTTGTCGCAAAATATCTTGGCTGGTTACATTGACGGTAAGGACTTCGTGCAGCTTAGCCAAGGTATTGGCGATAATAAGCAATTTCTCTTTAGAGGGCGATTTGCCCTCGCCAATATAGGGAGAGAGCAATTTATTTAGTTTTTCAGCTAAAACAGCTGCGGCGGGGTGGGTAAAAGCGTTAGGTTGTAAATAAATCTCAATAGCAGCGCGCAAAGCGATGGCTTTATTCGGATCCCAGTTTGTGTCCTGGATCTCACGCAGGTGATTTTTTAGCTGTTGCGCAGTCATTTAGCCTTCTCCCATAGCCTAAAGTATAGGCACTTCTCCTTAGCCTTAGGGTGATCTATTGACTCTGGGGATTTCTTGCTTATCATTAGCACTCGAGTGGGGAGAGTGCTAATACTCTACTGAATTTTTTGTCAGTTAACTCATAATAAGATGTGTAATTCCTGAGGAGATAGATATGGCTAGTAAAATCAAGGTAATTCCTTTATTGGACCGCGTACTGGTAAAACAAGACGACGAACCCCAAAAAACAGAAGGGGGGATTTATCTCCCAGACACGGCTAAAGAAGCACCTCAATGGGGCACCGTCGTGCGCGTTGGTCCTGGTAAAGTGCTTGATAGTGGTGAAGTGCGTAAAATGACGGTCAAAGAAGGCGATAAAATTATATTCGGAAAATATTCCGGTACTAAAGTAAAAATGGGACAAGATGAACTTCTTTTTATGCGTGAAGAAGACATCATGGCGGTACTAGAAGATTAAGGCAATTGGGTATTCATTAATTTATTTATTAAGTAGGAAACTATTATGGCAGCTAAACAATTTTTATATGATGTTGATGCGCGTAAAGCAAGCTTAGATGGCGTAGAAAAACTCGCGCGCGCGGTACGGGTAACGTTAGGACCAAAAGGCCGTAACGTGGTTATTCAAAAATCCTTTGGTGCACCTTTAATCACCAAAGATGGTGCGACCGTTGCTAAGAATGTGGAACTTTCTAATCCTTTAGAAAATATTGCCGCAGAATTAGTGAAAGATGTGGCTTCCAAGACTGCGGATGATGCCGGTGATGGTACCACCACTGCAACGGTATTAACCCATGCTATTTTTGCTGAAGGTATTAAAGCATTAGCCGCTGGCATCAACCCCATGGACTTAAAACGTGGTATTGATAAAGCAGTTAAAGTGGCTGTTGATACGTTAAAAACGTTGTCTGTTCCTTGCAAAGACAGCAAAGCCATTGCGCAAGTGGGTACCATTTCTGCGAACTCTGATGAAAGAATTGGTAAGATCATTGCTGATGCAATGGAAAAAGTGACCATTGAAGGTGTTATCACCGTTGAAGATGGTAGCGGTTTAGAAGATGAGTTAGATGTGGTTGAAGGGATGCAATTTGACAGAGGCTACCTCTCCCCTTACTTCATCAACAATCAACAAAACATGACTTGCGAATTAGAAAATCCTTACATCCTGTTAGTTGACAAAAAGATTACTTCTATTCGTGATATGTTGCCTGTATTGGAAGCTGTTGCTAAATCTGGTCGTCCATTATTGATCGTAGCGGAAGATGTTGAAGGTGAAGCGTTAGCAACCTTAGTGGTTAATACCATCCGTGGTGTGGTTAAAGTGTGTGCAGTAAAAGCACCTGGCTTTGGCGATCGTCGTAAAGCAATGTTGCAAGATATTGCTGTATTAACGTCTGCTAATGTTATTTCTGAAGAGATCGGTTTAACCTTAGAAAAAGCAAGCTTGCAAGATTTGGGAACCACCAAACGTGTTGTGGTTAACAAAGAAAACACCACCATTATCGATGGTAGTGGCTCAAGCGCTGATATCAAAGCACGTGTTGATTCTATTCGTAAGCAGATTGATGAAACCACTTCTGATTATGATAAAGAAAAATTACAAGAGCGCGTAGCTAAGCTTTCTGGCGGTGTTGCCGTTATCAAAGTCGGCGCTGCAACCGAAGGTGAAATGAAAGAGAAAAAAGCACGTGTTGATGACGCTTTACATGCAACCCGAGCAGCGGTTGAA
>CAZHSJ010000012.1:0-25637 GCA_964535225.1 Uncultured Candidatus Berkiella sp.
CACCCACCGTAAAAGATAAAAGCATCATTGCAAGAAAAAACCAATTATGTATCGAGGGGCTCGCTTTTGGCGAAAATTATCAGCTTACCTTTAAAAAAGGTTTAAAAGGCGAAGAAAATTACAGCTTGCAAGAAGATCAAACTTTGTCGGTCTTTATTCCACATCGCAAAGCAGCCATTTCCTTCCGCGAGAAAGGGTATATCCTTGCCAGCACTGCCCCTCAGTTGATTCCCCTAACCGCCGTCAATGTGAGTGAAGTCAAGGTTAAAATTATTCACATTCCTGAAAGAAATATTCAACGCGTTCAATCCAATTGGTTTAGCAATAGTATTTCCCGCTGGGAAGTCGATAGCCTACAAGAGGAAGATGGTGATCTCGTTTGGGAAGGAACCTATCGTTTTCCTGTTGAAACAGATAAAACCACGGTTTCTGGTTTACCTATTGATAAGATGATTGGCAAGCAACTCCTGCCCGGCGTTTATGTGGTGCAAGCCTATGTTTCAGATCAAGGTTACGATGAAAACGAATTTAGCTCGCAAGCCCTTGTGATCAGTGATATCGGCCTAAGCACCTATCAAGGCCCAGATGGCTTACATGTTTTTGCCCGCTCTTTAGAATCGGCAAAAGCGCTTAGTGGCGTTGAAGTAAGCCTTATTGCCCGCAACAATAAAGAGCTTGGAAAAATAAAAACGCAAAAAAATGGCCACGCTACTTTCAATGAAAAAATCATTAATGGCAAGGGCGGAAATACCCCAGCCTTTCTCATCGCATCTAGCCAAGGTAAACAATTTACCGTTTTAAATTTAAGAAACGAGGCCTTTAATTTAGAAGACCGAGGCGATGAAGGTCGAGCTGCCAACAACACAACCGATGGGTATCTTTTTACCGAGCGCGGGATCTACCGCCCAGGTGAGACAGTTCACCATGTCTGCTTATTAAGAGATAAAGAAGGCCAAGCGCTTAAACAACATCCTTTAACCTTAAAATTATTCAGACCCGATGGTGTATTAGCAGAACAACTTGTGTTACAAGATAAAGGTAATGGCGCTTATTTGTACGATTATGCCATCAACGGTTCAGCGCAAAGTGGTGTATGGACAGCAGCAATTTATTTAGATCCCAAAGGTGCGCAACTCAACTATGTTACATTTGAAGTCAACGATTTTGTCCCCCCACGCATAGAAGTCAAAACCACTTCTAGCAGCCCCCAAGTTAAGCCTTTTGAGCAAGCAACTATTGATGTTTTAGCGCAATATTACTATGGCCCTTTTGCCGCTAATTTAAGAGTAGAAGGTCAAGCTAAGTTAGTAGTTAGTGCTGAGCCCTTTGCCAAATATAAAGACTATCATTTCGGGCTTGAAGAAGAAAAATGGACACCCCAAATCTTTAAATTACCTGAAACAAAAACAAATAATGAAGGCAAAGCAAGCTTATCGCTACAAATTGATGTTATTCCGCAAACAACCCAACCTTTGCAAATAGAAACCTATGTAAATGTATTTGAAGTAGGCGGACGGGCTCGTAAAACAAAACTACTTACCTCCTTTTGGCACCAACCTTACCTTATTGGTATTGCTCCGTTATTTAAAGACAATGTTGCCAATAGCAACGCAGATGCCGTATTTAAAGTAATCGCGTTAAATGAAAAAGGTGAACTACAAAACGCTGCTTCACTCAAGTTTACCTTATTCGAAGAGCAACACGATTATGTCTGGTATCGCCAAGGAAGCCAATGGCAGTATGATCTGGTCACGCGCGATAAGGTGATCCAAACTGGCACGCTTACCTTAGAAGGAAAACAGCCAACCGAACTAAAGATCCCCTTAAAATATGGCCCATACCGTATAGAGATCATAGATGATAAAACCGGCGTTGCAACAAGTTACCGTTTTTCATCTGGCTGGTATTATTCAACTGAAACACCAGATAAACCCGACATGTTAGAAATTGCCCTTGATGAGAAGTCACTGAAGGACAATAGAGCGAAAGTGCATCTTAAAAGTCCGTTTAAAGGCGAGCTTTTCTTAGCCTGGGCAGGAGAAAAATTCACACCCATTTACCAAGATAAAATTGGTACGGAGCCTGTCACCCTTACGATCCCTGTTTCGAATCCTCCTACCAGTGGTCAATACTTAGTTGCAACCGTCTTTGCGCCGCAAAATGATGCGTTGGCCCAAGTCCCTAAACGTGTTATTGGCATCACCTATGCTGAAAATAAACAAGAAAAACTTAAGCATGAAATTAATTTCTCGATTGAACATCCTGAAAAAGTGCAATCTGGCAAATCTGTTTCTATTACCTTAAAAACTGAAAAACCAACGCAAGATCTGCGCTACACGGTAGCCCTCGTTGACGAAGGGACGCTATCCTTAACCGACTTTAACTCGCCTTCCCCTTTTGACTACTTTTTTGCGCAAACAAAATTAAATTATGCTTTGCGTGATAGCTATGGGTATCTGATTAACCCTTATGGCGTAAAACCCGGCTCCTTTGACGTGGGCGGGGGTGGTTCTATTATGGCTAAGGCCTTAACGCAGTTGCCTGCCAGGGCCTTTAAAGTGGTTGCCTTATTTTCAGGCGTGGTTGAAAGCAACGGCAAGAACACCATCACCGTGCCTTTTACCTTGCCAGAATACACGGGCAAATTACGTGTCATGGTCGTGGCCTGGAACGAAACCAGTTTGGGTGAAGCTCAAAGTAGTTTATTAGTGCAAGATCCCTTGGATGTATACCTTGCACTGCCGCGCTTTTTAGCCCCCGAAGATGAGGCTACCATCCCTTTAATGCTTAAGGTGATCGATGCGCCGCAAGGCAGTTACACCGTTACATACCGTACGCAGAATAACGAGCAAAAGCAGCAAGTAAGCCTCAAGAAAGATCAAGAACTGCAGATCCCTTTAACGGTTGGCTTTAAAGAGAGTGGCGTTAAAAATAATGTTATCGACATACAAGGACCTAATGGTTTTAACCTTAAACGTACGTGGGAATTATCTGTACGGCCTAAAGTACAAACGATTAGTTTACATCAGTACCACAAGCTTGATCCCAACCAATCTGTTAGCTTTACACCAGAATTATTAAAAGACTTTCAAACAAATAATAGTCAAGTAACCCTTTCTGTGGGTTCAATACCTGAAGTAGGCGCGAAATCACATATTAATGATCTGCTCCAATATCCCTATTATTGCTTAGAGCAAACAACCAGCCGTTTATTGGCAGGCATGTTAAGCAATGAAGCTGAGGCCTTGCTACAAAAGGGTTATAACCAATTGACTACATTGCAGAAAATGGATGGTTCCTTTTCGCTTTGGTCACAAAATGGCCAAACAGAGCCCTGGTTAAGTTTATATGCTTATGATGTACTGTTACTCGGAAAAGAAAAAGGGGCAAAAGTACCTGATGCAATGCTAGCCAATTTAAGCCGTTGGGCACTTGAGGCTAAAGATCGCACCATCAATGCCCAGGAAGATATTTCCATTGTGGCCTATGCGCATTATTTGTTGGCAAAAGAACATAAAGGCACCTTACGCCAATTGCGCTTTTTTGCAGATAATCAAGCAAAAGCCATTACACAGCGGCATGATATGGCCTTTATCGCCGCCGCCTTTGCTTATTATGACTCACCCAATGATGCCAAACTGTGGTTCGATAAAGCCATCGCCGTGGCGCCACAACCAAAGGAAAACTACTACACTGGGTTTGGTTCTGAATTACGTAATGACGCCATTTTACTCACCATGATGGCGCAAACAACAAAGCAGCATCCACAGTTGATTACTTTAGCCCAAACCTTAGTAGATAAAAGTAAAGAATCGGTTTACCTTTCTACGCAAGAAAAAGCCTGGGTGGCAAGAGCATCACATGCGTTAAAAGATGCTCGCAAAACCTACCATGTTCAATTGGATGCAAAACCCATTGAAGGCACCCTCACACATAATGTTGATTTAACACAGGCCGCTTTAACTAAAAACCCTGTTCTTAAGAATGTAGGCAAAGAAACGGTTTATTATGCTTTAACGTTGCATGGTGAACCCAAAGACGTTAAAACCTTGCCACAAAAGGGGTTTGAATTAACTCGAACGGTTTACACACTCGATGGTCAGGAAGCCGATCTCAACAACATCCATTCTGGCGAACGCTATGTGGTTTTGCTTCGCGGGAAAAAACAAGTTGAAAATTTAAACCATATATTACTGGTTGATCTGCTTCCTGCAGGCTTCGAAATCGATAACGCTAAATTAGCCCTGGATAATCTGGAAACCCTCCATTGGCTTGGCCCCCTAACGATAGCAAGTCGTTTTGAAGGCCGCGACGATAGATTTATGGCAGCGTTTGAACTTCAAGCTCAAAGTGAATTTAGTGCAGCTTTTATGGTGCGAGCAGTAAGCGCGGGAAGCTTTGCTTACCCACCCGCATTCGTTGAAGCCATGTATCAACCTCAATTTTTCTGCTACACGGATGAGCAAAAAATAGCCGTGATAAAATGAAGCGGCTTATTAAACTTTTAAAACGACTTAGCGTTGGGTGCCTAGTTTGTCTAGGCGCCTTTATGTTGGCAGATAAATATTACCCTTTAAACCTTACCCGTTTTGAAGATAACTCAACAATTATCACCGCACAACATGAGATAGCGCATATTTTTTATACCAAAGATGAAAAGTGGCGCAGCATTACCACTATTGAAGAAGTGTCCCCTTTATATATAAATACCTTACTTGCGCGAGAGGATAAATATTTTAGAAAGCATATCGGCATTAATCCTTTTTCGCTTTTAAGGGCAGGTTTTCAGTGGATCCGTTATGGCCACGTTATTTCTGGTGGTTCCACCATTACCATGCAAACAGCAAGACTGCTTGAACCACGAAAACGTAATATTTCCTCTAAACTGATTGAATGTTTTAGAGCACTGCAATTAGAGTGGCACTATTCTAAAAACGACATTTTAAAAATCTATATGACACTTGCTCCCTTTGGCGGCAACATTGAAGGTGTTAATGCAGCCACCATGGCCTATTTCAATAAAAAGCCACTGCATTTAACACCAAGTGACGTTGCCCTGCTTGTGGCAATGGTACAATCTCCCAGCCGGTTAAATCCCTGTTTGTTTCCACAAAAGGCACAAACTGCCAGAGAAAATTTACTGCTGTTTATGGCGGAAAATGCGTTAATTTCAAAAGAAGAAGCGCGTATTAACGCAAAGGCGCCCTTGCCAAAGCGCAAAGTGCGCCCGCCCAGGGAGATCCCCCAACTTGCCTGGCGCTTAAAAAAGCAATATAACAACAAAGCGGTTATTCGCACGACTATTGATCTTAGTTTGCAAAAGAAAATTGAATTTGTCTTACAAAGCTATAAACCTTTTTTACCCACCAATGCCAATGCGGCTATTTTAGTGGTTGATCATCAAAAGCAAAATCCGCTTGCCTATGTTGCCTCACGAGATTATTTTGATGAAGACGGGCATGGGTATGTAGATTACATTAATGCTTATCGTTCCCCAGGCTCGACTTTAAAACCTTTTATCTATGGCTTGGGCTTTGATTTGGGGTATGTGAGCAAAAATACCTTACTTCTTGATGAGCGTAGACGCTTCGGGGCTTATTTCCCACGAAATTTTGATAAGGAAATTTATGGTACTGTCAGTACGAGCGATGCCCTGGCAATGTCTTTAAACACCCCCGTCGTAGGCTTACTAAATCAAATAGGGGTGATCCGTTTTGTAGGGTTACTAAAAGAAGCGGGCATTGAACCGCGCTTTCCTAACACCTTTGATAGCCCAAGTTTAGCGATTGCGTTAGGAGGGCTTGGTATGACACTTGAGCAATTAGTGACCCTCTACACGGCTTTAGCGCATGAAGGTAAAATTACCCATTTATCTTATCTTGAAGGTAGTCCCCCTCTTTATGAGCAGGATATATTTTCAAAACAAGCCGCCTTGCAAATTTCAACCATTTTGAAAACAAAAATGGATAATGGTCGATTCTTTTCAATTAAAACCGGCACTTCTTACGGCCACCGTGATGCGCTAGTATTGGCTTATGATCACCGTTATGTGATTGGCATTTGGATAGGCATGCCAGATGGCTCTCCAATGGGGCCTGTTTATGCCCGTGACGTCAGCGTACCGCTGTTAAATAAAATTGCCAATGTGATCCCCCAAACCCCCTCACCGTTGGCACAGTTTGAAGAAACACTATCGCTTAAAAATTTATCGTCTTCAAAAGAACAAGATGAAAATTTACGCAAAAAGGCACCCAACCTTTTGTTCCCAGTGGATGAGACGGTAATAGAGCTTGACAGGGCAGAAACCGGCTATAAAGCCATCCCATTATCTGTAACGGGCGGTCAAAGACCCTTTACCTGGCTAATTGATGATAAGCCCTTATCCGCGCCTGTTTGGCAGCAAAAGCAATTTTGGACTCCTTCTAAACCAGGTTTTTACACCATTGCGGTTGTGGATGCACAGGGCCAAGTGGATAGAGCCAATATTGAAGTGCGATAAGTTTGTGTGCTTTTTCTTAACCCTTGGATTAAATCGAGGGATCCTGCTTTGTTGCGCTAATGTAGCCCCCAAAACCTTGTGCAAATTCATCAAGACTTACATCCACTTCAAAATGCTCACCAAACGTATGAAAAGCAAAATTTACACAAGGATTAACCTCTCCATTTTGTCGCAAATTCAGCTTAGTCGCAAAAACCATATGATCTGGGCGCAAGTTCTTATCCATGGCAATTAATTCAGGATTCATATCTTTTTTAATTAATTTAAAATTTAAATCTATATTGAGTGAACAAATAACCGCCGCTCCCTTTTCAAGTAATTGATGAATATGCTCAAGATCCGCTAACAAGGCTTGCTTCGTTTCTCCCAACGGGGAATGATGTTCACTATAAATGGTTTGTTCCGCAAGGGGTTGTATGTGGGGAGGGAAATTTTTTAACAATGAAAATTTTATCTTTTCATCCTGAATTGCAAACCCAAATCGTTGCAATAAAGCTACGATTACTTTAGGTACATTAGAAACAAAACCACTCATTCTCCCTTCAAAGAAATTAACTATCTGCTTTTGTTTACCCTCATTATTTCTAAAATGCTGTAGCAACATTTCTCTAAAGTCAGTAAATAATTTTGTAACAGGTAACGTTGCAGCTTCTATATAGGTACTGGTATTGTTAAAGGCATTAATAAACATTTCAATAACAGTGCGTCGTTTTTTGGCATCACAATGATCTCTTGGTCGTAGTGTGTCCTCAACAACCTGAAACTCATCCCATCTACCGTTTAAACCAATCTCTCTAGCAGCCTGTTTAAATAAAGCAGGATCATACGTTGCTAAAGTCATTAATAAACTTGCAAGACCGCAATTGTACGTTGGTCCTTCATGAATTAAACTAGGGTCTGTTGATTTTGCGATGATTTCTCGCTCGACATACATAGGATCCATTTTGCAAGTGTTATAATCTTGTGAAAAAACCATAGACTGAGTTAATGCGGGATCTTCTAAATCTTGATTATAAATACCTACATTTTGATGTAACCGTTGATAAGGCGTAATATCATGGTCAAGCTTTGAATTTGGGTTGACCAAAACACCTGCGAACTGGTTCACTGAAATATACTTTGCAAGTAATTGAAGTTGAGCGATAAAACCATGCGTGTCTCTGCCACGATAGAAATCAGGGATCACCAAATAGCAATCTTCTTCAACGTCAGATAACCTTAACCTGTGGGAGGCGGCCGCTAAAGCTTCAAGGTGTCGAACATCAAGGTGAACAAATCGTCTGGCATTGGTTTTTGCCCCTTTTAGCGCATCTTGTTGCTGCGAGGTTGAATCTTCCTCATCCCTTGTATCTACACCACGTTTCATTGAACACCTTTATTTCAGTTAAAATACTTAAGGCATTATGAGGGTTAATGGTATCGTATAAAAATGATATCCGACAGAAGACTGAATTCTAAAGACAAAGCAAAACCATTTAAAGTCCTGGATAACAATAATAAACTGTTCTAGTGACGCCATTGATTGCACTGTCAATTTTTTATCGACAAAACACCTCCCAAATTTTAGAAAAGCGCCTTTGCACATGTACGAGGAATATATTTTTATAGCCCATTTCTTGGTTGTTCATATTTTGAAAGCGCATCAGTCGGTTTCTCATGAAGGTCGGCTTTTTGCGCAAATGACTGGATGTAGGTAGGGCTTAGATCTGGTATAAACAATGGACTTGGCGTTCTTTGGTTTTGATACAAAACAATCTGCTCAAATTTATGAACGATATATTTGCCATAATAATGATGCAATAAAGCCGACATGCTTTTAAGCAGTGATTCTTCAAGCGGTTCAGAAAATGGCAAAAACATCTCCTTAATCGTCTTGTCTATAATTGCCTGCAAGCTCAAATCAGGTTGCATTTTGGCTTCACACATAATAACTGGCGATAAAAACATGGCAATTAACGCATCAAACCTGACAGGATGACCCTCTGCTTTATCAATCTTTTCGCACTCTGCTTCAAACCAGGATAATTCCTCCTGGCTAAATTCCAGTTGCTTAAGCGGTGGCATAATATGTTGAAGCAATTTTGAATCGGATAAATACACTACTGTATTTTTAGCATAGCCTTGTCTAAACAGGTTTAATACATTCTTACGAAAGGCGGCGAAGGGAAGCTTGGTTAAATAACAGGCGTTTTGTACAAGTGCTTCGTTGTAATGCAGGGGGGCTTTGGCAAAAAGACAAAAGCTCTGACTAATGCAACGGTACATGCGTCTTGGATCTGTTGCAAACGACTCATTCACCTGCCCTATGGTATAAAGGGCTGATTTACTTAAATCTGCCAAACTGTTTGCAATGGGAGCAAAAACGTTCCCTTTGCTGTCTACCAAAAAAGCGTTAATGGTAAAATCAAGTTGATTTACAAAATCAGATAGTGTGAGATCTTCTGCTTCGCAGCGTAGATCCTCTCCTTTATATACTAATTGCTTGTCTGAATTCATGTTTTCAACACAGTCTTGCCCCAAAATCGCTTGTGCCTGTTGTTTTGAACAAAATACAACAATATCGCCGTCTCGCGGTTTTCGCAAAAGCAAGAGATCTCGCGGGTACCCCCCATAGAGATAGGCGCGTATGCCGTGTTCATTGAAGCGCGACAAAATATTTTTAAATTTTTCATCCACATTAACCTTTCTGTCAGGAACATGGTGTGATTCGGCCTCACTCCTCAACCGAGACAGCTCGGTAACAAGTTGAGAAATATCTGGATCTTCTAGGGACATTGCTGCTGTTTCTTGAATAAGGTCATTTATTAACTCTTCAACGAGCTGATGGCTTAAATGATCTCGCTGCTGATTAAACTGGCGTTCTTGTTCTCGTTGTGTTTGCTTTTTAACTATTTCTCTTAATTTCTCTTCTTCAATTTTTGCCTCATTTAGTTGCCTTTGACTTAGTTGTTTTTCTTTGTCAGCCTGTTTTGCTAAAGACTTACTTCTTTTGCTCGCCGCAATTCTCTCTTGACGTTCTTGCTCTTTTTGGCGAGTTTTTTCTGCGATGCGTTGTCGTTTTGTTTGCTTTTTCTCTTGTTTAAATAAATCTTTTATCCACTCATTCTCTTCATCAATTGGCCGTGGGTGTTCCTTTTCTTTCTTTGATCTCTGCGGTGGTTTTGCCTTTGGCTTTAGGGCTTCTGGTTTGCTTTTGAGATCATACCAAGGTGATGACGCCACTTCCTCAACTTGCTGTTGAGTTTTATTTTGTCCATTTAATTTTTTATGCTGCTGTTGTAATTTTTTAATTTCTTCTTTTTCTTGCTTTTTTTTGCGTTTCAACAATTGATCTTCGTGCTGTTTCGCTATTTTTTGCTCGCTTTGTATAGCACTCTGCTGTAAGATTGCAAGGCTTTTGCCAATTCTGTCTAAAATGATCTCTATTGTTTCAGCAGTTACACCTAAAATACCTTGCTTTTCTTCTAAAAACATTCGCATTTTTCTTTGAAATTGATCTTCACAACTTTTAAGCAGCAATATAGCATTGTTGATCCCTACCTCTTTGTTTATCGTTAACAAACAATCGGCAAGTTCAATGACACTAATATTATCGTTTTGTATAGTTGCTAATAACCTCTCGAATGAAGCCTCCCCTTGTTTAGTTGGCCAAAATGATTGCAAGGACATTTTCTCCAAATTGTCTAAACATCTTTCAATCTCAGGTATTTTTTCTGAAAGGGAAATAAAAATAGCGTGTAGATTATCATGCGCCAACGCTACTTGATGAGGCAAATCGATATCTCCTTTGATTTCAGCCAACTCACCTGGGCTCATTACCTCTTTACCTTCTATTTCCTCAAAAAGCAATAAAGCTTGTGCATACAGTGTTTGTGTGTTTTGAGTGTTCGCAAATTGGCTGTAAATAGCCATAAAGGTAGCATACAAATCAAATAGAGATTTCAATTTTATAATTCCATTTTCGTTATCGTTCAGTGCATCTGTTTTATAGCGCGTTACGTAATTTACTAAGAGTTGAAAATTGGCATTCACTTGCCCGTAAAGGCGTAGATATTGCCCACATTGCACTTCTTTACAAAACAACATCGCTTCAACTTCTTGGGTGTGTAATTGTATGTTTGCAATTAACTCCATTATTAATAGGTTTAAATCCGAAGATTCTGGAAATTTTTCTGCTTGTATTTTTCCTACCGTGCTTAAACAGGCAAATAGTACGTTAATATTTTCCTGGTATTGCGTAATACGCGAAAAACTCTTCTCCGCGGATTCCGCATGATTTTCAAGCATTGATTTATAATAAATACAATAGTTTCTTAAAATATGAACAAGAAAGGCGCGCCGAACCGGATTTGCGCTAAAATCCGCGCTGTAATTATGAAGCAATTTATCATAAACTGGGTTATGTGGCGTGGCTAATACACCCTGTGTACTATTTTTAAAGACTTGAAATATTGCTGGTATATCTGCTATATGTATTTGGGTTTTTTTATATAAAAACAAGACTTTATTTTCAGGATCTGTTAATGAAGCTTTATGGCAATGATATTCCTCAATAATTTTTTTGGCATCTGTTAACTTTTTATGCGCTTGAAATAATAAATGTTGACCTTCTTTACGTTTTTCTTCCTCTAAGTCCTTTAGCGAATCAATTATCCCTTGTGCTTCGAAAATGGCATCCAGTGCTTTTTGGTAGGCTTGTTCTGCTAAATCGAATTTATGCAAGTATGCACAAATAAAGATGTAACATACGCGATTATTAAGGATCCCATGACAAGTGTTTAATATTTGCTGTGTATAATACTTTTGTTCATCTTGCGTTTTGCTTTTATCATTTCTTCGATTAATTCTATCTTCTATAAATAAATTTGTATTTAGAAAAAGTGTTTCGAGTTCTGAATTATAATGTTGAACAAAATTAAAAACTTTCTCATCTTTGGCATCATAATCATTTTTTAATTTAAAATAAGTGAAGGCTGCCAAAAAATAGTAACTCGCTTGTAAATGAAAGATCCCTAGCAAATGCAAGTACTCTTCTTTAAGCTCAGATCTGTTGGCAAGAACCACCTTTAGAAAATAAAGATTTAAATCCATCAACTTTTGATATTTTAATAAAAGCTCAGGACTTGCTGTCTTGTGTATTTCAGCTGCCACGGGCCATTGTCTCATTTCCTGTGACATCCTTTCTGACACAGTCCTGGAAACTTTTCTACTAACTTCTTCATGTTCGAAAAATAAAACCAATCTGGGGTTTTGTGTAATAGAATGACTATTATCATTAAACAATATTTCTATTGTTTCATTGAATAACTTTTCAGGATCTATATCCAATTCACCTTGGATTGTTTGCATAGCCGTTAGTGTCGAACTATCCTTTTGGCCTATCTCTTCTTCTACTTTTAAAATGCCAAGACCAAGTTCTTCAATATAAACCCCTATTTTTTTAAGTTCATCAAGATTTCTTTCATCGTTCAGTTTTTGACTAATTGCTGTTAGCAACATGGCAATTTCGGGAAGCACTATTTGCGCCTCTAATTTTTTTTGGCAATGTTGCAACGAGTTAATAACAATAAATACTAATTCGATATGCTTTTTAATTGCCTCAAGATCAGAAATAGGCAAAGCGATAGCAAGAGTTTTATCACGTAAAATTGCGAGATTCTTTTTAAAAGCAGTGATCTCATACTTACTCGTAGGTTTATCTTTTTGGATATTATCTTTTAGGGCTTGTAAAATTGATTTGAATTTATGGCTTTCAGATAATACAAGTGCTTCAAAAGCAGTGAGTTGATTGGGGCTGGATAGTTGAAAAGGGAAGGCGTCAGCATCATGCCCTGGTGTAGAACGTTGTGATTTCATAGCTTCTTATCGTTATAGGTTAGGCCAAATTAATCAGCCCAGGACGTTGTGATTCTTATTCAAGCCCCGTTACTTTCCCTAGAACAACATGCTTTCAGCTATGTCCCCCTAAATTTCCTAGCGAGAAGAGCAGTAAAAAGTCAGGATAATATCTTATTGTATAAAATTATGTCAATTTTTTTGCTGCATACGAATGAGGATCTATTCAATCACTCCTTTTAAGGTATACTATTTAGCCAAAAGTAATACCCCCAACTAACCAAGGTAATCATGCTGAACGCTATTCACTCTATAACTGATCCCCTTTATAAGTTACTAAGCCTTTTTTCAAAACATATGGAAAAAATTGACCGTCATCCTAAAGAGGATACTCTTTTTGCTTTGGAAAATGCCGAAAAACAATGGAACTACGGCGAGATATTTAAAGCACCTGCTGGAAAATATTGGAAAACCTTACATACCGGTGAAATAGGCGCTGATAGTGGTTCGCCTACTTTTTTGGTCCCCGAGGAAATAAAAAAAGCCCTCGACAACAAGGTCACGGCAGATAAATTGGTGGAATATGTTAACCCCAGCATTTTTTCAAAAGATTTAGAGCGGGTCGGGGCATACTTTAAGAAGATTGGCATTGTCGGCGCTAGCACCACCTTTCTTGATGAGCGTTTAGACAAAGATACCCTTAAAAATGCAGATAGAGTCAATCTCAACCAATGCTACACGGCCATGACGGCTGATGGCACCAGTCGATTATTTCAATATTCGTTGAGTCAACTCCTTGTTAATCCGGGCGACGCCATTATCGTGCCAACCCCTACTTATGGGCTGTTTATAAAGCCTATTATTGAACAAGGTGGAACAATTATTGAATTACCACTTAAAAAAGAAAATGACTATAAAGTTAAGGATCAGCAACTTGATGTGCTCATTAAACAGCATAACAAAAAATTTATTGATGATTTTATCCTTCAATTAAACTGGCTAAAGAAAAAGATTGCCAAATTAAAAGAACAAACCTATAAAGCGACTTTTATTAAATCGTTAGAGGCGAAAATATCTGATCTTATTAAACAAGCCAGTGCAAAAAAACTTGAACCCACTAAAATAGCTGAGCTTACCGAGCTCATTAATAAGGCATTAAACGACAAGATTATAGCGCTACCGCATAAATCTGAAAAACTATCCCGCTTAGCATTACGGCCACTTCGACGTGTACGCGCTTTCTTGAATATTAATCCTAATATGCCTTTTGGTAAAATTGCCTCCCAACAGGAAATTAATTCCCTTGCTAACGTGCTTGCACCTCATTCTGATCTTAACGTTATTGATGATCTTACCTACTATGATCTTGTTCTTTCTAACGCAACTTTGCCCGGTACTTTTGCTAAATCTAAAATGTCAGAGAGAACAATCAGCTTCTATGGCATGTCCAAACAATTTGGTCTACCCTGCTTGCGATCAGCAATTGCCATTGGGTCTAATCGTCTTTTACAGCCTATGATCACACAGGGGTTTCACCACTCACCTACTGTCAACCTCTATAGTGACACTGCTTTAAAAGCACTATTTGATTTAGAAGATGAAAAACGCCTAAAGTATTTGAAAGATATTAATGAAAACTACGCTCAACGTCGTGATCTGGCTATTGCTGTATTCAAAGGCATTAAGTCTATACCCGACCCATCACGGCAAAAGAAGATCATAGAAATGCTGAAAAAAAATGACATCACCGAAAAGCATGTTGAAACACTACTTAAGGGTGTGTCTGGGTTAGATATTATCACCGTCCCAGACTCGGGTTTCTTTGTGGTATTGGATCTTAAAAAATATCAGCATCACTACCTTGGCACCACCCAATTAAATTCAAGCTTAGATTTTCACCTCGCTTTCAAGCATTTACTCAATATTGAAAGCATTCCTATGGAGCTGTGCTTTGATAATCAGTTTTGTGGCTTACGTTTTACTTACGGCATTTCCATCCAAGATATTGCAGAAGCGGCATTAAGAATATCTCATTTATTGAAACAGTTATCACCTAGCCCTGTAAACTATGTGCTTGCCAAAAAAGCCAAGCCCCTCGATAAAAATAATAAGTCTAAAAATGGATTACAATGGATGTACCAAAAACGTGCAAAAGGTAAACGGGCCGCCTCTAAAGCGATGTCTGATGATTATGTCTGGCATGTTCCAACTGTTAAATAGAAACATGTCGGGCACGAAGACTATGCCCGACCGTCTTTTCCTTATACAAATCGCTTTGTTTCTTTAGGTTGGTGTAGAGAATCATTCGCCACTGATAACGTGCTTTGGGACATTTTAATTTTATATTGTTGAAGTTGGTGGTTGTCCATAGCACTGACAATTTTATCGAGATCCGTTGCCTCAACTACTTCTGCTTTTTCAATTTCTAACGCACTAATGGCTGTATGCAACCGTCCTTCAATATTTTGTGAGGTAAGTTCTAGGGTATCTATCTTTTCTTGTAATTTCTGAAATTCCAAATCTAACAGTATTTGGCTTCTTACTTTGGCTTTTTCTTCTTCAATCAGCTTTCTGATCGCTGTTTGAAATTTTTCAGGGGCGGCATCAACAACATTATCTTTATCCTCAAAAGTAAGTTCAGGCACCTTTCTAAAGATACAAGCGATCGCCTCTAGCCGCTTTTCAGAGGCGGCAACGTTAAGCGCTCTTTTTACAACGGAAATAAAATCCTGATGGTGTTTGCTTAGGAGCAACCGCTCTAGGAGATCTAATTTAATGTTGCTAATTACATGTTCAAACATGCGTAAACTTGGCGTCCAAGGTAGTTTATTCCAGACGGTTTGATTAGTTTGTAAATGTTCTACGAACATACTCACTATCTGTGCTTGATCTCGTTCAAGCGCATGAAACAAACAGGTTTCCAATTGCGCTATGGAAATGCTTTTCGCTTGCTTTGTCACTAATTCGCGTAGTTCTCGAATGCAGTCTGCTTCTTGTAAATATAATAGCAGATCTCCGACTTGCCCTGAGGGGATCCTATCAGCGTTATGAGCAACGACAATGCAAAGCAATAAGATCACCTCATGCGGTAAGACATTGCTTTGTTGTTTTGCTGATTTTAACCAGGCTAGTAATGCCCTGATGACTTCAGAAAGGGAAATGTTTTTAAAGTATAAATCTTTGTCGATAAAATAATATAGCAAATCGCTTTGATGCAGCTCAAAACAGAAATTGATGAGACTTTGATGATATTTTGAAATGGCTGAAAAATGTTTGTTTAAGATTACCTTTACAAGATCAGTGTGCCCCTCTTTTATCAAATCCTTGATGAGCACTAAAAAATCATGAGCCACATCTGAGTCTACACCAAGTGTTGCCTTAGAGGTTGACAGCGCTATGCCTAGTTTTTCAATCGTGTCCTTATCTTGCCCTTTTTGGGCATCACGTAATCCATAAAAGATGTCTTGCGTTGAAAGCTGTACTTCATGTTTTGTATTGAGAAATTCATCTATCACTTTTAAGTTGCGTAATTCAATGGCTTTGCTAAATGCTTCTAGATATCTATCCTGGTTCGTATCGCCTAAGACTTCAAAGGACGGAAGGCGCCACAGGAGTGTTGAAACGGATTCACTATCTATTCCTGTTTCTACTGCCAGCGCAAGCCCCATCGCAACTTTATCGATAAATTCTTGCGTTACCGGCGGACGCGCCATTTGAGCCAATACCTCATCAACTAAGCTAACAGCTTGAACGTAAATACCGCTTTGTGGTGCACCTAGCATATACCTTCCTTTTCTTCTAAAAATGTGTCATCAGTCCTTAATAAAAATTTTTAGGGAAAGTCAGCTATAGCCAGCGAATTTTTGTACGGCAAAATGAAGGGGTAAAAGGATAAGGCTGCCTGAATTCATAAGTTAGAGAATGCTTTGGCCTGCTTTACAACAAGTGGGCACTTTAAAGAGTCTAAATGAGGCTGTCAACTTGAAGAAGAGATCTGTGTTTCTTAAGTGTTATTACTTACAAAATACTTCACAGGCTACATCCTGCGTTTCAATTTGAATAGTGGTGTGCTCAATGTGGAATTGATATGCTAAATCATTACAGAGTGTTTTAAGTAAATTTTGCACATTTTCTTTAACAACAATATGGGCAGATAACGCCGTTTCTGTAGTGCTGATGGCCCAAATATGCAAATCATGTACCGAAAGTACCCCTTCATGACTTAATAAATAACTTCTCACTTTTTCTGGATCAATATGTTCTGGCACGGCATGTAAAATGAGTTTAATGGATTCTTTGAATAATGATAATGAACTAAGCACAATCAGCAATGAAATGAGAATACACAAAGCCGGATCGACCCAAAACCATTTTGTGTAGCCAATAACCACAGCGCCTATAATTACACCAACTGACACCAAGGCATCACTGGCTAAATGTAAAAAAGCGCCTCTAAGATTAATATCTTTGGTGCCAGAAATAAAAAACAAGGCCGTTAAGCCATTAACAATCACACCCGCAAAAGCCACGATGATAACCATGGTCGACTTAATTTCTTCGGGTTGATTCAAGCGCATTAACGCTTCCCAAGCAATGCCGCCTACGGCGATAAATAACAAGACCGCATTAATGAAAGCGGCAATAATGGTTGTATTTTTTAAACCGTAGGTGAAACGCAAAGAAGGTTTTAAGCTGGCAATATGAAAACCACCCCAGGCAATCACAAGCCCTAGCACATCACCCGCATTATGAAATGCATCCCCTAATAAAGCCACCGAGTTTGCCTTAAAGCCATAAATTATTTGCCCAACTACTAAAAGCAAATTAAGCAAAATGCCAAAAGCAAAACGTTTGTTATAATTTACAGGGTGATCATGATTATGCGCATGTGACATTGTATTTCTCACGCTCCAATAAAGACTTTATAACATAAGCCCCAACTATTGCTATCGATCTCTCTTGAATTTGAACCTGTTATTAAGTCCCTCTTCCCCTTAGGCCATTTTTGTGTTGCACTTAAACAAGCCTTTTTGGTGAGTGGTTTTCCCAAAGGCGCAGATTTTACCGTCAAAAGGTTCATTTGCGAGGAAAATATCATGCTGGCATCCATAGCACCAAACCTATTTAGATTAGCAACTACCTCTTTACCACACGCACTCACTATTCTCTCAAAAGAACAACATTTCGAACAACTCAGCTTTGATCAAATTTTAACCATTTTAGCATCGCATGAAGAAATGGCTTTAGCTTATCTTGCACAGCAGCAGTATTGGCCCATCTTAGATGGCCTGGCACTTAGTTTAATTGCACAAAAAAGTGAACGGGTTGCGTTATATGTTTTGTCGCAACCTGCGCTTTTTGAAAAATTAGTCGGCTTAGATTTAGCTCGGATTGGCCAGGCTTCAAGTGATGTTGCAGCCACCATTTTAAACGATGATCTTTTATGTGCGCGGCTTAAAAGTACGCATTTCGCTATGCTAGCTGAAAATCAACTAAATACAGCTGAGCTAATTTTTGAAAAATTTTTTAATAAAATTGATCCCAATGATTTAGGCATGTTTTGTAAAAACCATTTTTCCATCGCAAAACGGTTATTTAACGATAAGGTGTATGTGAGAAAATGTGATGGCGCAACACTCGCACTGATGGTAGAACACCATCGTGAACTTATCGCTCAATTGTTAGACAATGATAACCGCAGCGAACAGCTAGATTCCGCTGCCTTTGTTATTTTGGGCAGACATTTTGAAGACGTTGCTCATCAGATCTATCAAACCCCTTCATATTATCGTGCACTAGGAAAACTCGGTTTAGCAAGAATGGCAAAGCATCATGAACGTCTTGCGCATTTGGTGCTTGATAACCCAGATGTTGTTGAACAATTTAGCAGTCACTGCTTTGAGCAAATTGCAGAATACCACGAATCAGTCGCCTTACGGGTTTATGAACACTTTAGAAATAAAATGTCCCTAGATGAAATTGTCATGCTAGGCAAATATCACCTATCCATTGCAAATAGAATTATCCAAGATCCCGAGTATGTGCCTTTATTAACGGGAAAACACCTGGTTACGCTTGGTCATCATATTCCCATTGCGGCAGAAATCTTAGCCAATGAAAATTTCAGAAAACGGGCCACAGGCCATGATATTGGACTGATAGGTATTAAAAGCTTTGCTTTAGCAAACGAAATTATGCAAGATAATAACTTAAAAAATGGCCTTCATACCTTAGATCTGGCTAATTTATGTAAAAACTTTTTTTCTATTACTTTATTAACCATTCGCTCACTGTTATTAAAACCCAAAATCTCAAGCGATTATTTTGACTTACTTAACCGCAGAATAAATACCATTGTCTCCATCTGCTCGTTTATTCAAAATAATTATACGCAAACACAAGTGCCACTTCCTCAACTAGAAGAAGCAACAGCCTACCCCTTTGTACAATTTAATGTCACAACCTTAAGAAGGCCGCTTGTGCCTGATACAGATAAAGAATTTGTGAAGCAATTTCAAACCTTATATCTATAGATATAAAGATATACCCATAGCGCTTATGCGTAGGTTAGTAACGACGTAAATTTCTATAACGCAAATCATTGCGTTGATCTTTAAGTCTTTGATCGCGCATGTTACTTTCTAGAATTCTTTTTTCCATGTAAAGATCGCTTTCTCGCCTTCTTAGCTCATCTTTTGCTCTGTCTAAGTTATTTTCAGCGCGTAAAATGTTATTGTATCGGCCGCTTGGATCACTTAACGAAGGAATATAGGAATTGTAGACATCTTGCTGCGCCCTATCTACATTAATTCTGGCATTATCTATTCTACGTTGTTGATCTTGGATGCGCCTTTGGCCTTCTTTATTTTCATAGCGATGGTTTTGGATAGTTTGTTCATGCTGGATAATATTCAAGGGGGCTCTACTTCGGTTAGATGAGGGTGTTTTCCCTCCAACATCAAAAGGGAGCAACAATAAAATAAGCCCCACTAAAAGCACTAGCAGCAGTAAAGATACATGAATCAGGGTATGTTTTTTACGAGAAATAGCCATGGCCTGCTCCTTATCATTACTGATAGGACTCAAAGCTAAAGAAAAAAGTTCCCTTTATACCCTTTGAAGATGAATTAATTGCATATCTGCTAAAACTAGCGATTTTCTCTCCTGGCCTGCTTTAACCACCCTTTTTGTGAGGAACGAAAATGTGCTGGCAACCGCTCGAAACGACGCTGCATTCGTCCAAAGATCTCTTTGGCGCGTGCTTTATTATTAAATTTTGCCAAATGTTTAAGATAATAAAATGACGCTTCTAACCCATGGTAGTGGCTTTCCAATGCTTCAAATGCGCGTGTCGCAGCGATATCATGCCCCAAGGCAGAAAGGGTTCTCGCCATTAATAGTTGTGTTTCTAAACAGTGGAATTGTGGGTTCGTTTTAACTAAAAAATCTAATTGTGCATGCGCAGACTCATATTCCTCCATCGAGAAATAGGCTTGCGCTTTATCTAATAATAAGTGGGGATCAGTACGGAAAGTTTTTTGAGCTAAAACATTGTCCAACAATTTGATTGCTTCATTAAATTGACCCATTTGCATATAGTGTTTTGCTAATTGATGTTGATTTTCAATTGTTGGATGATAACGCACTTGATGCTGAAGTTTTGCTAAGGCTTTATCAGCGGATCCCTTGTTGAAATTTTTGGTTAATTTTTGAAAACGGTAACGCAATGCGGTGATATTCTCATACACCAAATAGGCAAAAGGCCCTAGGATTGGGGTGAAAAATATCAACGCGACCAAATGAATAGGGTAGCCACGTGAAAGGGCTAACAGGGCACATAACAGTTGCAAGGCCACAATACTAAAATAAAGCTGATAATGCATTTTTGAACCCCCCATATCGTTATAAGTAATTTACCTAAATGTATAAGGGGAGATCAACGTTTCTCAGATAAACTGGCCAAAGGGCAAGATAGGCCGAAATACGGTCTAACAGACAGGTGCCAATTGGGTTGCTATGATAAAGGTAGTAACTCATCCTATCAGGTAAAGTTAAGGTTTTGCCATTAACATAAGCCAGCCCCTTTTTTCATCGCGCCTTTATCAGTACGGCCGCGATTTAAACACGCATGATCTGCTAAAGATCATGGCTATTGCCTTTATGGTGGTTGACCATATTGGCATGTATCTTCTGGATAATAATATCTGGTTAAGGTTAGCAGGCAGAGGCGCTGCTCCTTTATTTTATTTTCTCGTTGGTTATGCTGGAAAAGTGCACGTCAATTTTTGGCTTTGCTTTTATGGAATAATACTGACCCTTTCCAACTACCTGATCAATGGCACAATGCAAGTAAACATTCTTCTTAGCTTTATTGCTCTTCATTATGCGTTTATTTATGTTGATGCAGCCAAAATAAATACCCTCGGTCGTATTGGGTTATTTATTGTTTGTAGTGTGGGTACCGTTTTTGTTTATAACACTATTGAATATGGTTTGCTGGGCTTTTTAATTGCCTATAGTGCCCGCTTTATTGCCTTAAAAGAAAAGCATGCCGATCTGTGGCTAATCAGTGCCTTGGTGATCTACTACCTATGGGAATGTCTTTATTTTCAATTTACAGCGTCCATCGCTATGCTCACTGCCTTTGGCGTTTTAGTGCTTTTTCTGTATATTGTGATGAGTCAATTTCGGCAAACAACGCTTCCCTGCCCGCGCTTTCTTGTGCCCATGTTACTGCTTCTTTCCCGCTATTCCTTAGAGGTGTATTTCATGCATTTAATCCTGCTGCAAGCTTATTCTTTCTTGCATTTAAACTAAAAAAACGCTTAAAAGCTTAATACTTAGCGCCACTTTTCCTTTTTTGCTGTTGGCTTAAACCAAGCGCTTGTATCACTTGCGGCTCTTTTAACAAGCGTTGTAGTTCCGGCTCTTGGGCTAATTCAGTAATGATATTTTCAACGATCAGTGCGTTGTCCCGATGATACTGCTCTGTGAGCGTTGCTAACAAGAGATCCGCGCCTGACATTTGCACTTTTTTAGCCTCTAAACTTGGTTGAAGCTTTTGCCAAAAATCGTGGAACAGGCGTTGTTTTTCGGTTAATTTAACTAATGTCGCTTCTAACGTGCGACGAAGTGCCTCAGGTAAATTTTGCTTGAGCTGACCTTCAAGCCCTTGTCGTTTTTGTTTATAAGGGTTGGAAATATCTGGCGCAAAGGCAAAGGGGATCTTTGCCATTGCCTGTTTAAAGGCCTGCAAAGCATTATATTTTGCTTCATCTGCCCCATCTAAATTGTCAATTAACGTCTCCAGCGTTTTTTCGCTCGCCCCTGGTTTTGTTAATTCTGGCATTTTTAACTGTAAATAGTCTGTTAGCCCCGATAATTTTCGAAAACTTTGAAAGTAAAACGGTAATGTCTGCTCAATGACTTTTAACATGGCTTGCGTCAAATCAAATAACGGCTTATTTTCTTGGTTATTGATAAAGGGGTTGGCAGCCTCAATTTGCGCCTGCGTTGGCACACTATCAAGCTCTCTTTGTAAATCATTCATCAAAACAGTCGCAATATCTAACCGTGCCACATCAACAAAGTGCTGAGTGACCAAAACAAGCTCTTCATTCTCCACTTCCCATTCTACTTGATCTCTTACCTCGGTAAAGATAGGCATTTCTGAGCCAAGGGAATCGATAAACTCCTGTCTTAGTGCTAAATAATGCTCAGGATAGGTTGAGGCGTCTTTAATAAGATCGGGCGCACTTGCCTGCGTTAACAGCGTTAAGGCCTTGCACAACGCTTCTTTTTGCTCATTGGAGAGATTTTTCCTTTTTTCTTTAAAAGCAGTCAATACTTTGCCACGCATGGTATCAAGCAACACGTCATCAAAAGACGGGGGGAGTTGGGCCACATCATGAAAAGCGCCCATTTGGGCAACCCGGGTTAACGTTCCTGGAAAACAGCTCGGATCATCCAACCCTTTGGTATTACGAATTTCTGCAAGTTTATCAATAAAATTCGCAATTCGGTTTGCTTTAAGCGCATCATCATCACCCTCCATGACAGCAAGATAATAAAACGCCACGCGCTTTCGCACAATCGTTGAGGCGTCCAACCCTGACAACCTTCCTTCAAAGGCTGCGCTCGTTGTATAAACAGTTTTAGAGGTACAGGGTGTTAAGAGATTTTGCCACTCTTTGGTTGGTGCATAAGGGTTATAGCCACGCCAAGCGGATTGTTCAGAATTATGTTTGTTAAACACGGCTAGTGAGGCTTTCATGGCGTGTGTTTTACCTAGAATAAGATTATTCTTTTGTTTTTTAATAAACGCTCGCGTTGCCTCGTCGTTTTCTTCAATGGCTTTTTTATCTATTTCGTTTAAAATAAGCTCACGTATTTCTCTTTCGATGGCATTAAGGGCTTGGGCATCGCTTCGGGTTCTTGCATTGGTGAGGAATTTTTCACGGAAATAAGGCTCTACCGTTTCTTTAAAATGCTTGTTAGCCATTTTAACCGCTTTATCTGCCATGGCATTTTCTGCTTCACCATCCTCTGGAAGCTGCTCCTCTTGCATGGCTTTGACATCTTCTTTTATTTTCAACAAACGCAAACAAGCGATAGTCACTTTACTACACAAACCACTCGTTTCAAGGTAACTCAATTTATCCTCTGCGGCTAATAAATCTTCCATTTTTGTGGCATCAAACAGGGCTCTATTTTGAATGATATAACCAAACTTAATGCCCCATAAATCAAAAAGGGAATAGAATATTTCCACAAGCAGGTCAAAATTGGCGCCCTGATCTTTGGCATCCTGAAACAGTGCCTTTGCAAAGTTTGGCGTTGCTTTTTTCACCCATTCTTTTTGTGACAAAATGGCTTTGACGGCATCAACTTTATTTTCTCTGGCAAGGGGCTTAACTATCTCATAGAAAAACGAAGGTTCAACCTTAGGGCAACTATCCAGCGCGGTGATTATTTGTATGTTAGGATTGGGATGATTGCAAAGATAGTCCAACACGGAAAGATTTTTTTTATTTTTTATGTCAGGATCAATCCCTGGCCTAAGAATTAGCTCCCTTAATGCCAATGGACTATTCGATTGCGCCGCTAACATCAGCGGAGTGTTACCCTCACGATTGGCCGCATTCACCTTAGCGCCTAGGATGCATAACAGCCTTACCTGCGTGGCATCATCATTAATGGCAGCTTCATGTAAACGAGTGTTATTTCTCTTATTGAGGGTTTCGAGCGACGCCCCTTGTTGTAACGCTTCACGACACAGGGCTTCTTGATTATTTTCAAGCGCCCAATCAAATGCTTTTTCGACGGATTTTTCGAGTAATTGCGTGAATTTATCTTCAACTTGTTTTTGAGCATTCCTTTGCGCGATATTTCCTCTTCTTTGCTCAAATTGTGTTGTTAACATATAGGCTCACTTGATAGAAAAAGTTTTCACACTGTAGAAGGGGGGTATTTTAATCTATTTAGGCGCCACTGCACAAAGGCGTGCCTTGACGGCTGGTATTTGCATATACAAAGATTAGGGCTAACCTCGGAAAAGATCACCCTAGCTTAGCATTCACCCAGTTACGTTAGATGAATCTACCCAAAACCACTGATTTTATACGCAATTTTCTAACAAGGGCTTGACTTGGGGTTAACAAATCAAGTTTAATGACTAAATGAAGCAAATAATAAGTCATGGTGGCAGTATGGCAAATCGTTCATCACCCTTATTCAAACTCTTTCAACACCTTAAAGTGAAAGTATACAAGTTGTTTGAGCCACATCCGCCCCTTGAACCTGCTTCAAACCACCCTTTGGCCTTAGAGCCAATGGACGAGCCAAAACCTGTGCGAAAAACAAATTTAGCCTTAGCAGAAACCTCGGATAATGATAATAAGAATAAAAATGTGGTTGTGGTAGAAGTAGAATATTTTCATGATACTTATGTGGCAGATTTAAGCAGCAAACGTAAACGACAATTACCTAATTATACGGCCGAAGGCGAAGATCCAAACTTGCGGATAACGCATTATCCTAGTAATCGGTTACATTAAATTAAAAAAAAAGCAGACCGAAGTCTGCTTTTTTCGTTACACCTTAACAATTACTTATTAAGAGCAATCGTTTCTTTCTTTTGCTCTTCAACTGTTGCCTTAGCAGCAGGTGCAGCGCGTCTGAAAGAAGGCATTGCAGGAACCATGTTCCACGCACGAGTTAACATACCAGCAGACGCTTGTTGTGTACCAGGCACAACAACAGATGCTTTAGCAGCAGCTTCCGCTTTCGCTTTTTCAGCTTCAACTTTTTTAGCAGCCGCTTTGACTCTTGCATCATGCGTTTTTTGGTTAAATTTTTGACCATTTTTTTCCATTACAGCTTTAACTAATTGCTGTTGCTGAGTAGCATTCATTTGCATCAATTTTGCTTGATCGGCTTTACCAAAAAATTGCTTTGCAGAAGCTTGGTCCATTTGTGAAAGCGCTACTAATAATTCAGGATTGTTTTGCCTAATTAATTGGTAGAATGCCATCATTTTTTCATCATCTTTAATGGCTTCATAAATGTCAGTAGGGCAATCTCTTGAAATGGCATTTCTTAAGGCAGATAAGGTCTTGTAGGTGGCGTAAATACCAACTAAAGAAGCAATACCTGAGTAAGCAAGAAAAGCATTCATTGGGGTAACATAACCATTAGTAACACTATTAACCCAAGATAAATGATCTTGTGCAACTTGGGGTAAATGGGTAGGAACGTCTACACCGGTTTTGTCTTTAACGAGTGCAGGAATATCATAACCTAAGGCTTTCGCTTTTTCGTTTAATTCGCAAAGTGCGTCGGCAGCTTGGCAAACAGGTTCAACAACAGCAGGCGCAGCAGGAGCCGCTTGCATACCAGTCGCTTTACGAACGATTTCAATTGGATTCAACATAATCTTTTCCTCTCAAGTTTATAAACTGAAAATTACATTTACTTAAAATGTATGGGTGAATTATAAGCGGTTATAAGTTTTGGTCAATCGGATAACTTATGATTAGGATAGGCGGTTTTAGGGGTGCGCTAAGCGGAAAAACCAACCGTATCAGTGGTCTCTTTTTCCCGACGCCTTTTTTAAAAAAGGCATTTTTTTGCATTTTCTAGCGCAAAACGGGGCGCTCTCACTGTTTCCTCCTACTTCCCGCGCTTTAATCCTGAGAGATAGACAGAACATTTGCCTCTTCATAAGAGGCGCCGTCTAATGCCGTGCACGCAGGAACAGGATAAATCTTTTCTCTGCCTTTTGGGTCGTCAAAGAGGTTTCCCT
>CAZHSJ010000013.1:0-7552 GCA_964535225.1 Uncultured Candidatus Berkiella sp.
AGCGACTCGACACCCCAAGCAGGTAGCGGCTCAACAAGCAACCCTTGTTGTATATTTTCTTCAACGAGAAACGAAGGCGGCGTAGCAAGCCCTAACCCGGCAATGGCTAATTGGCAAACCGCATCGACACTATCTACGATGATTCTTGGTTGAAAATTTATTTGAAAGGTTTTTCCTGCTTTATTCACTAATGTTTTCTGATCAGATCTCATTTTAAGCCCAATCCAATCCCAGTTGGTTAGATCTTGCGGTTTATTTGTCCGCTTGCGATTTTCCAAGTAACTCGGCGCAACAACAAGTTTGCGTTTCATGTCGAAAAGTCTTTTTGCCTTCAAGGTACTACTTTTTAAATTTCCAACACGTATCGCAAGATCAATCCCCTCACGGATAATATCTTGCTGCACATCGCTAAAGCTAATAGATAACGCTATCTTGGGAAAAGTTTGGGCAAAAGTCGCGAGATCTTTAACCAATGAACTTCGTGTAAGCAAAGCAGGCACTGTAATGGTTAATTTTCCAGAAGGTTCTAGGGATTGATGGGTAATGGTATTTAGTCCGTTTTCAGCGGCTTGTACCATAGCTTTTGCCGCCCTGAATAAATTTTCACCCTCTTGAGTGAGAGAAAGGTGACGGGTTGAGCGATAAAGTAAGGTAACACCCAAGCGTTCCTCCAGCTGAGAAATATGGTGTCTAACAACAGAGGGCGATAATTTTAGTTCTTTTGCTACCGTTCTAAATGAACCGGCTTCCACAGTTTTAGCGAAAATGGCCAGGGCGCGTAGCTCGTCAATCATTGTTCTATCCTATAGAACAGTAAAATCTAATTATAGCATCTAATAAAACACTATAAAACCGATTATGCTTTACTTAATGTCTTTTTACGTAATTTTGGAGGTATATAACCATGATGACACTACTTATTGCTATGTTGGCATTCTCCTTAGCAATGTCTATAACGCCAGGACCGGTGAACATGATTATTCTTTCATCGGGGGTTAATTATGGTGTAAAACGTACCATACCCTATGTTACAGGTGCGACAGTCGGGTTCACCTTATTATTACTTTTTATTGGGCTTGGTTTTTTTCAATTTATTAAAGCTTATCCTTCTTTTCTTACGTACCTTGCCGTTGCCGGATCGCTCTATATTATTTACATGGGCTATAAAATAGCCACGGCAAAACCAGACATTGAAGTAAAAAAAGAAGATGTTCCTAAATTTTATCAAGGCTTTTTGTTGCAATGGATTAATCCTAAGGCCTGGATTGCTTGTGTTTCTGGTGTTTCAATATTTTCAAGCGCAGATAGCTATGAACCCTTTTTAATATTTTCAGGGATCTATTTTATTGTTTGCTATTTGTCGCTAGCTTTTTGGGCATTATTGGGCGATAAAGTATCTTTGTTGTTGAATAGTCATACACGGTTACGACTCTTTAATATAACAATGGGGTTATTGTTGATAGGAACGGCGGCTTATTTAGGTTATTCCCATGTTACCTAATCAAAAAAATACGGTTTTCATAATCCAAGAATGAAATATAAGGTAACTTCAATAAACTTATGATAACAAGAGAAGCCGGGCTAACTTTAGTTGCTAAATCTTTAATGCATTATCCAGATCTTTATGTTCAAATGCTGATGCCATACGGTTTATTTCATTTTCGCTCAGTTTAAAGTTACGCGCTACTTGTCGCCATTTTATTACTGCCTTTGAAACTTCTTGTATTATCGAATGGGCGTTTTCCCTTGAGATCCTAAAATCACGAATAACGGAAAGCGCTAATTCCAATGATGCAGTGCTATCATCAAAATTAATAGCTGTTGTTAATATTCGTGGCTTAATTTCAATAGGAGTTGGATTCAAATCGTAAGATGGAGAAAGTGTCCATCCTCCTTGTCGTTCATATAAAAAACCGTGATTGCGCAAATGATCATCAGTATTTGAGATCAAGATATTGAAAACTATTCTTCGCCAAAGCTCCGACATATCGGTATTTGGATGTGCCCCATGTTGAGCTAAGGCATAAGCAATTTCCAAATAGGAATGCTCCTCATTATCTCTTGCTCCTAACATACTCATTGCAGATAAAAAAGGGATCCGATTGTGATTTTCACGATCAAATCTAGAAATTATGATAACTGGTTTGTTAACAATATATTCGAGTCGCCATTTAGGTACTTTAATTTTTGCTTTTTGAGCAAGCGCTAATGCGACCGCTTCCCAAGTTACCACATTATATTCATCGTCTTTTTTGGGAAATTTCGCGATACATAAACTACCATCTTTATCACGAACAGAGGCCTTTGGGCGAGCGCCCCCTAAGGAGGAGCCTGGGGCCAATAATAATTTTAAATCTTGTGCAGATTCATTATCAGCTAGAAATCTCTCAGTTGCAGAAAGTAGTTTGGGTAAATCGATTAATGGAGGTATTGAAGCTTTATCTTTGTGGCTTAAAAATGGCCCCGATGGATTTTCGGAAAAACGAAGTGCCCCTTGACGTGCTTCATCATTCACTCCCAATAAGTAGTCTATCTCTCTTAATGTGCTTGGTGTTTCTCCTTTGCGCTTGGCACTTCGAGAATTAGCACGACGCATCAATACACGCCCCCACCGATCGGGAGCAGAATCGCCTATTGCACCAAACAAATTTTGATCAACATGGGTATGAAAAGCTCCTTGAGTTAAGGTTAGCGCTGGCTCTAACGCGAACCTCTCAGGATGGATTAACCAATTTTTATCATATTCAAAAGATGCGCTTTCTCGTTCTCTGCGTGTGTGGCACCATAACTTTCCTACTAGGTAATTTTCACTACCTAAAGCAATAGAAACATAGATTTCTTTACTACTCATCTTTATTCCCTGGCTTTAATATTCTTGTTTTGCGTACACGCTTTGGGAGATTATCTTCATCAAACGCGCGTCCCGCAAAATCATAATTTGCGTCTAAAAGATCTTTTATTCGCTCTGTCATTCCTAATACGAAAAAGACCCGCGCGTAGCTGGCCATTAAAACTGTTGGCTCGCCTTTTTCAATTTTTGCTAAGGTTTTACGAGTAATGCCGGCACGCTCAGCCATGAGCTCCATGGTTATACGACGTCTTTTTCGAGCGTCAGATAAGTCATGCCCCAATTTCCGTAATACCTTTTTAACCTGGATAGGTAACGGATTTTTGTCCATTGGCTATTTAATGTCCATTATGATACCCCATAAGTCTTTTAAGGTGTATTATAGTACTCGTTAGAGGTTTTTTCTACAAAATTATTCTTAATGTGTACTATAATACCCGCTAACTAATTTACCGGGCAATATAGTGCCCATTAAGGCGGATTAATTCATAAACTTGGCCAATTTAGCACTTGCCACAAAAAAGGCCCTAAAAGGGCCCTCTTTGTTTAAGTCTCAGGACTATTTCTTAACAACCGCAGGAGGTGCCCAGGTGCCATTGATGATGGCATCCTCTGGCCAGTAGAAACGTAACATCAGAATAAAATCTCCCGCTGGAGCAGGCAACCAGTTGGATTCTTTATCTTTTCCTGGTGATTCATGTTGAATGAGTAAATCAACAGAACCATCTTCATTCTTTTTAAGATCGTTGCGTGCACTTAAAGTGTATCGGTTTAAGGCATTATCTGTGAAAAAGTATTTATCATCGTACATGGTTAATGACCAAAAACCTTTTACAGGAGGAAGCTCGCCTTTGTTAAAATGAATGGTATATTTATTCGCGCCATTGAGCTTATTACCCTGGCTATCTACCGTGGTTGTGGGGTAAATGGCATCCTGGGGAAGATTGGCTCCCAATCCTACTGCGGCAATAAAGGCGCGCTGCAAATAATCCGTGCCATATTTGCCTGTTTTAGTGGAAAAGGTCCAACCATTTTTTTCAACACCTGCATTTTTAAAGTGATTCATTATCGCTTCTTGACCTGCTTTTATTGATTTTTCAAGCCCCTTTTGAATTTGAGCATCCAATTTGCCAACATCAAATTCCTCACCAGGCTTTATACCTAGTTTTGCCATAGTAGCCACCATCTGAGCATCTTCTTTAGCAGGAGGATTGTCTTTTAATAACAAGGCCAAACGATTAAAATAGTCTTTTGCAGGCAAGGCATTTACTTGATCGCGTACCGGTGTTTTCATATCAATATTAGGATCAACTTTTCCTTCTGGTGGCGTATAGTCTTTACCAAATGCACTTAAAGGAACAAGTTTATATTGATCTTGAAGCTGATGCACAGCTTTGTAATCTTCTGGTGTGCCGGTGCAATAAGTTCGCCCAATAATCCAAACCATATTCGTGGGTGATATTAATTCCTTCATCCCCTTAGGCAACGTACCTTTCCAGTTAGGCCCAACAATCGCAAATGTTTGCGCTTTTGTCCCTGTTGTGCGGGTACCTGGATCGGCAAATACATCGGTCCAACCACTGAGCATTGGCATTAGGTAATAGCGATCTCCTTCATCAGGCACCTGTAATACATAGGGCTCTTGCCCAACATTTATCCAAGCCGAAGAATAAAGCGTGTCTGCATTTGGGGCAGTAACGTCTCTAAATGATGCATTAGGATATTCCCTGGCATTCACAAATTGGCCCATCGGCGCCCTTAAGCCTTCTAAGGACTTTACATTGGTCATTACGCTACGCGTTACATCCATCGTGACCAAGGAATAACCGTAAATATAAACCTCTGTACCCATTTGTAGAGCTTGGTCTTCTGTAAGTGCCACTGCTTTAGCATTTACCTGTATAGAGGAAAATGACAGCGCCATTAGACAAACATACAGGGGGATTTTTGCATTCAGTAATATCTTTTTCATGTTTTATCCTTTAAAGACAGACCGGTTTAGATTAATGTCATAGCACTTCTTATCGTTGTTTTTACAAAGATTTGAAATTTTCATTTAAAAAAGAATTAATTTTGTCACGGAAACGTGTATATATATGGCAATTAGACAACGGATCCTGGTAGGGATCTTAGGCATTTTAATTTAAAAGTAAGTCCTCTTCACCTTGAGTATCAACATCGATTGCTTGTAAGGTGAACTTTTACCTGGTTAGGATATACAGCCTCTGTTAAGGCAAGTGCAGCTTTCTTTATTCTCTCACAAGGCCAAAATAATAATAGGATTGCTCTACCATTTTAAATGCGAGCATGGCCACAACAGGAAATAAATAAGCACCACTGACAACACCTAATGCACCACCACCGAGCATACCTTGAATACCATACTGCGCCAAACCAACTTTGCCGCCATAATACCCCGCTACTAAAGAAATGGCCGTGCCCACAAAAAGCAGCTTTGATTCATGATTCTGAATCATTAAAACAACATCCGTTAAGCCAATATCATCGGCTTTTGCACCATGAATATTCAAACATTCATCCTTTGACAGTTCCCGCATAAGAGCTCCCCAGTTACAGCAATTTATATTGTTTTTTAGATTTTCTAACACTTTTTAGTATATTATCGATCTCAGCTTTAGCAAATGTTTGGGGATATTTCTGGCCACTTGCGGGATCTTCAAATATTAACTTAAAAGTATCATCTTGATTGTTTTGATAATGCGTTAAAATATATCCTTTATAACGATTTTCGTTTTCAAGAAAACCTTTCACTTCCAATTTATCCATCATTAAGGTTATTTCATTGATGGCCTCTTGCATAAAGCTTTGGCTAAATTCTGATCTAATTTGTGTTTGATCTTCATCTAAAGAAGGGGGTTCTACAAATTTTAAGGTATAAGTCCCATCTTGATTATTAATATATTGTTTTAAAGTCAATCCCTTGTAGGTTTCATGATAGTTTTCCAGGTATTCTTTTACTCTTCTTTTTTCTTTTATATCCACATAAATACAATTGTGGCGGTGTTCATCTGCGCGTTTTGGTTTGGGTTTTCCCGAAGAAGAATATAGTGTTGGGGTATGATAAATTGTTGGTTCATTTTCAAATCTTACTTGTTTACCTTTTTTGCCATATTGGGGCATATTGTCATTAAGCATGACTACCTCCTTTAGGTTAGATTATTCGCTTCTTTTTCTTTATTTTTACACTATTTTGTTGAAATTGTTGCTCAATTTCATCTTCGGTGGGATTATCAGGTAAAGAAATGAGTTCGCGTATGGATTTTCTATTATCATAATGATTTTGTAACGCAGGCAGTTTCGCTTTAGGGCTTAGTTTATTATTAAGTTCTGTGAGCTTTTGTTTTAACTCATCAAGTTTAGCATTGAATAAATGCGCGCTAGGCAAACCCTCTATTTTAGGGAAAAGACCGATTTGATTTCGCCCTGTAACATGATAAGGCAAAATGTATTTTAAATTATTAATAGTGTCTTCATCTGGATGCTCAGCAATGGTTTTGGCAACGTAGTTAAATATTTCGTCTATATTAACAGCACTATGCGCTATTTGCGCTTCTTGATTTAATTGGATTGCAAGTGGCGCCAAAAATTCTCTTATTCTTCTTTCACGCTTAGCAATTATAAAGGCGACCACATTGTGATCTGCTATCTCATCTAAGCCTAATTTTACCCTAAGCTGATTTATCTGTTCTATATTATTAAAATACTTGGGTGATTGTTCAGCTGATGAGCGTCTCGGTAATAACGCCTGGGATAGCGCATAAGCCTTTGTTTCTGATAAGGGTTCAACGTTAAGCAGTTCATCATTTAACGTTGGAGCAAATGTCATTACAGTACGAAAAGACTCAAAATGCCGTAGGGCATCATTTTTAATTTTTGCTTTTTGTTTTTCTAGTTTTTTTAATTGCTCTTCTTTTGCATCATTTGGTGCCATCATCCCTTGAACATCCACAAAAGCAGCAAGCAATGGAGTTAGCAATGGCACAACTACAATACTTTCTTTTTGTAAATCCGCTTCTTTTTCTTTTAAGCGTTTTTGCTTAAGCGAGGGATCAAACAGGCTGGCGTGCTGTTTTATAATAAGATCAGTTTGCTCATTCATTAGCACAGGATGAAGTCTTGAAATGGCGGCACAATTAAGTGCACAAAAAATAGCATTGGCTGTTTGAAAGTCGCCCATTTGGCTAGATTGCGCCATGATATGTGCATAGAAATTAAAAATAGCTTTTTGCTCAAGAGGAGATTTTCCAAGCAGGATATCGTCTCGCACAATGCCTTCAATTTGGTTCCATAACCGAATAATGTATTTTATGTTTGGGCAGGCAATATTGGCGTCTGCTTTATCCCAGCGGCATTCCTGAAATTCATTAGGCGTTATTTTTAAATAGGCATTGAGTTGTCGTTGTTTTAATTCCAAGGCGGCTAATGTCGGATCACTTTGCAACGTAATAGGCATGACTGACCTCAGGTTTCTTACTACATATTGTTGAGTATAGGTCAGATGAAAATTTGAAGTTACTGCTCTTAATTACTTTGTTTTACATACAGCAACCTTCGAGGACATCCACCTTAATACGTAGTAATGAAGCTTCAAAATTATTGAGGTGGATGTCCTCTAACGTTCAGGTGGGTGTCCTCTAACGTTCAGGTGGGTGTCCTCTAACGTTCAGGTGGGTGTCCTCTAAC
>CAZHSJ010000013.1:7652-23856 GCA_964535225.1 Uncultured Candidatus Berkiella sp.
GTTCAGGTGGGTGTCCTCTAGCTCTTATTGAGGTGGATGTCCTTGTATCTCATCATTTGTCTGCTAAATTTAAATTATGCTGGATAAACTACACCCAACATTTGTTAGCTTAATACCATAAGGTAGATTCATGGACGATCTATGGACAAAGCAGGAATTTAAAGAAAAGCTCTTGGGCTTGCAGTACCGCTATCATGTCCATCACCCTTTCCAAAAGGCCATGAATGAAGGAAAACTAAATCAGCACCAAATAAAGGGATGGGTGGCAAACCGGTTTTACTACCAAATTACCATTCCCAAAAAGGATGCGGCCATTTTATCCAATTGCGATGATCGTTCCTTTCGTCAACAATGGATCAAGCGCATTGTTGATCATGATGGCACTACCATTTCCGATGGCGGAATTGAAGCCTGGCTGCGCTTGGCAACGAGTTGTGGCCTTAGCCGCGAAGAAACGCTCTCCTTACAACATGTTTTGCCCGGCGTTAAATTTGCGGTTGATGCTTATTACCACTTTGCGAAATTTAGCCCTTGGCCAGAAGCCGTGGGCTCATGCTTAACTGAGCTTTTTGCACCACAAATCCATCAAGAAAGACTTAAAAATTGGCCAATACATTATCCTTGGGTAAACCAAGAGGGATTAACCTATTTTAGAAATAGAATAAATCAGGCCAATCAAGACGTAGAACATGCCTTGGCCTTTACGTTAGATTATTGCAACACTAAACAAAAGCAACTGCGCGCCATTGAGATCTTAAATTTTAAACTTGATATTTTATGGTCTATGCTGGACGCTATTTCAATATACTATGGTTTTATCTCACAACCTAAAATTAACATTGCCTCACGTTTCAAATTCCAATGGGAAGAAACCCAAAAAGCCTTTGTTATGTTATACCCTGAGGGCATGATAAAACTTAATGAGTCTTCCAGTGAAATATTGAAACTCTGCGATGGAACCCATAGTAAAGATGAAATAATCTCTATTCTTGAAAAAAAATTCCCCGGCGCCGACATAAGGCAAGATGTTACTGAATTTCTGGAGCAAGCTCATGCAAACGGTTGGATCAACTAGCACGAAAAAAAATATTCCGTTATGGATAATGTTTGAATTATCCTATCGCTGCCCATTACAATGCCCCTATTGTTCAAACCCGCAAGAATTTGCCAACTATAAAAACGAACTTGAAACCCATGAGTGGATCCGCGTGATGAAGCAGGCAAGAGAGCTTGGCGCAGTTCAGCTTGGGTTTTCAGGCGGAGAGCCTTTAGTGCGCCAAGATCTGGAAGAGCTCATTAAGGCTGCGCACGATATGGGTTTTTATACCAATTTGATTACTTCCAGCGTTGGTATGGATGAAAAACGATTACTCGCCATTAAAGCGGCTGGGATAAATTCTATACAAGTGAGTTTTCAATCTAGCGATAAAGCGCAAAATGACTTTCTTGCAGGCACCCATTCTTTTGATCATAAACTCGCGATGGCTAAAAAAATTAAGGAATTGGGCATTTCACTCACCTTTAATATTGTTTTACATAGACAAAATATTGATAAACTGGCACAACACCTTGATTTTGCCATTTCCTTAGGAGCAGATTACATAGAGCTGGCTAATACCCAATATCTTGGTTTTGCCTTTAAAAATAAAGAAGCGCTATTGCCACGTCGCGAACAAATGGCAAATGCTGAAAAAGTAGCAAAAGCCTACCAAGAAAAATACCAAAACCAACCCAAAATATTCTTTGTGGTGGCCGATTATTTTCAAAATCGCCCTACCCCTTGCATGAATGGATGGGGGACCACTTTTATTACCTTTACCCCTGATGGTTATGTTCTTCCCTGCCACTCCGCCAGAGTATTGCCGGATGTTACTTTTCCTAATGTACGTGAACATGATATTAAAACCATTTGGCAGGATTCACCCTTATTTAATAAATTTCGTGGGTATGATTGGATGAAAGAGCCATGCCGCTCTTGCCCTGAAAAAACCATTGATTTTGGCGGATGCCATTGCCAATCTTATCTTTTAACCAAAGATGCGTGTATGGCCGATCCAGTATGCGATCTCTCACCTGATCATCATCTTGTATTAGAGGCTATTGAGAGCGCTGCCAAAGAGCCGATGGAAGTGCCTTTAGTGTATAGAAATGTCAAAAATTCTCGCTTAATTTCAACGCCCATACACATTACCAAAAAATAAAAAAGGCAGCTAAAAAGCTGCCTTTACTATACGCTCTTTTTTCTAAAAATCGCGTTGCTTTCCGTAAATCATAATGGATTTTCCTAGGTAAATACCCCCATCATCTACGGTAACCGCTTGGCGACCACAGCCAAAGGCAATATAACCGCCTGCCACAGATGGGGTTGCTGTGTAAACACCGCCCTTGTCGCAGAAGAATTGGCTGAGGTAACTGCCGTTGTTAACATCAATGGCATAAACAGCGCCATTTGCCAATGCCCAGTAAGCAATGCCTCTTGAGGTAGCGGGAACACCATCACCGCGGCCCGTTGAAGCAATTACAGGAATGGATGGGCTATCTGGCATAACGTTAACGGGTACACTGGCATTAACCTGATTTTTAATCACTACATTAAAGGTTTTACCATGTTTATACCTTTGATCGATAACATCTCCCCCTGTTGGGCACTCAGGGCCGCCGCTCAGAACAGCTCTCGCAGGAATGGCCTGCCATTTTAATTGCCCGGTAATAGCGTTAATACCGTTCAAAATACCTGTGTAACAATAGGTATTCCCATTCGCAGCTGTTGTATTGTAATTGGTACCGGTTGTGGCATCTGCTCCTGCACAAGGTACAATGAGGGTTTTTCGAATGGGATCATAGGCAAAACCCCAATGGATCCCCCCAACGACATTACCAACACAGGCATCAACGCGTTTGGTTACAGAGCCATCATAAGGGCTTATCCAAAGGAGCTCGCCCCCCTTGTTGTGGGTGATTACCATGGTTTGTAGTAAATACCTCACTACCACCGGCGAGTTGCCGCCAATATCCCAATCTGGTCCAGGAACGGCAACTGAACAGTCTTCAGGCATTGGTGGATTTTCTGAATCAAGCCCACAAGGATATTGCCAGGCATCGATACCGTTGGTTGGCACATGCCAAGCATGGGTAAAGTCTGCCAAATTAACGGCAATGGCGGAATTATTGGCTAATGGTTCATTTTTAACATCAACCCCAAGTTCTTTAAGCTTGATAACCGCTCTATCGTAACACTGTTGTGCGCCACCACCCGTTTCACCCCGTTTTGAAAAGGTCTTCCCTTCAAACGTAACAGGTGTTACGGGTTCTGACATGCACTCATCCACAAAATCGGGATTTTCATAAAGTTGGCCTGAAGAATAAATCACAAGCCCTTTATTGTTTTTACCACCGTAAGGAATGATAGAAGGCGTGCTTGCCCAAATACCGCCCCCTGCAAACCATTTGCCTTGGTACCCTGCCGGTTTGGCTGGTATGGAGTAGAGCGTTTTAACATCATTAGCAAAAGATGGGGTACCGCCATTTATTTTTAGATTAAGTCTTATTAAATGTCCTCTTGATGTTTGTTCCTGACCGGGAAAACCGATAAACGCCTTGAGATTATTGTAGCTCGACAACCCGAAGTAGGCATAACCGTTATAAACTCGTGGGCTACCGGTTGTATTCATGAAGATAGAACTAGGATCTTCAGCACCTGAAAGTGAAATCGGTACCTGCCACAATTTATTCCCTGTGGCAGCATCTATGGCATAAGCAGTTGGCTTATAGGAGAATATTGCTTGAGGATCGCTCGCAGGGTTAAAGGCAAAATCGAATATACCTGCAGGGGTAAGGTAAAGCAGTGTGCCCTTACCGTTTGAACGTTCGTAGTAAGCAGGACTTGAACGTACATATAAACTTGGCACGCCAACATCAACAACATCAATTACTCTCTTTTGCCATAACTTTTCACAACCAACAAATCGGCCTAAATAGTCTCGCTTAAGCTTATGCGCACCCATAACGCCCACTGCATCGGGAGAACCAAATGATCCCGCAATTGCAGTCCAATAAACCACATCTTTAACAATCAGGGGTTTAGAGTAAACCGTGCCGTTAGCCATGGCGGGGGGCATTCTGTAATCGATAGCGCATAACTGCACGACTTTGTCGATGTTAAATTTGGAAATACCGGAGTTTATGTTGAAGTGACTGTTGTTAATATTTTGGCCCCAGTCGGACCAACTTGTAGAAGAATTAAAGCTGATATCGTCGGTATCACAGCTACTTCCATCATCGTCATAATAGTAACCAGCGCCAGCTTGGAAGCTAGACAATGACAATGCGACAGCTACGACACCACAGCAGGTTGCAAACTTGTTCATTTCTCGCCTCCAACACCTGACAAACTATGGTCACATGCACTAATGCCTTTCATTTAACCTTTACGTACATTCTGACTTCAAAACCAAAACGAAGAACTTCATAGGTTGGTTTAGACCACATCATCCTACTACTCCTCTTTTACTTGTAACTACGCGCAGATTGATGAGACTTTTGCTCATGTTTTTTTATTAAAGCATAAAAAAATAAGTGAATTGGAGATAGGTCACTTGCTTAATAAAAAAAATTGAAAATATAAACATATAAAGGACATCCACCGGAACTTTTGCTATTACACAAAGCGTGAGGACACCCACCTAAGCTATTGTGGCAAAATTAGAATAAGTGTAAATAAATCTCCTAGCTTGTTAACTCAAGATGTTTTAAGCAAAGCTGTCCCCCCCCCTGCTTGAGGACATCCACTTTGTGCATCTAAAATTGGTGTGGATGTCCTTGAACCAGTTTTATCTCAATGCGCTCTTTCCCACCACCAACGTTGACTCTTTTTAGGGTGACATACCCAACTTCCTTTGTTGAATTAACATGTGTACCGCCACAAGCTACTCTTGAAAATCCTTCTATTTCCCAGAACCGTCGTTGCGTAGTTACATCTGAAAAGCCGGTCTTTATGGTTAGATCTTTAGCTATAATCTCGTTGTATTGTGCCAATAAACTTTCAAAAACATGAGATATATTTTGGTCATAGACAAAATCTATTCTCGCTTTATTCTGGGCTATATGGGCGCCTATTTTTTGAACAGGCAGCCTTCTACTGACCAGTTCGAGAACAAGCTCTGCCGCAAAGTGTAACCGCATAAGGTTATAGCGACGTTGCCAATCGATAGTCATTGTCACCGTTGCACCTGGCAATAAGCCATGATCTGCAGGCAAAGTATAATAAATTAAGTTATCTTCTATTTGTGAATCAAGGATTGGAAGATTATTCACCGTTGCTTTATCACTTTCTTGACCACCTGAAAAAGAAAAAGCAATGGTTTCTTCAAACAGTATCTTATTTCTATTGACGGATACCACTTTGGTAGTGAGTGTGGTTTGATACGGATCATCCCAAAATACTTTACGCATAACCTACCTATTTCACTGAAATTATTTTTCCGTTAGTTAAACTTTGCAAGTCATTCGGCTTTAAGCTAAAAACTGCGGTGGGTGTCCCCGCAGCGGCCCACAAAATTTGGTATTGGCGTAAGTCTTCATCGATAAAAATGTAATCCACGGCTTTTTCGTGCCCAAAAGGAGGCACCCCGCCAATAACAAATCCTGTTACTTCTCGCACAAATTCAGGTGTGGCTTTTGTTATCTTTTCACCAATGAGTAATTCCATTTTTTGTTCATTAACTTTATTGGCGCCACTCACTAATAGTAAAATGGTTTTCTTAGCATGCGTACAAAACAGCAGGGATTTAACAATTTGACCAATCTCGCACCCTATTGTGTTAGCGGCTTCCAATGCAGTATGTGTGCTTTGTGAAAGTTCCTTTACTTGCGATACCAATCCTTTACTGTGAATTATATCTTGTACCCGCTGGGCGCTTTTACTTATAGTATTCATTTCATTCTCTATTTATATAGTGAAAATTTTCGTGTTAACTCAGACAATTTATCCCAGTCACCAAACAACACAATGCCATAGTAGGTTAAATCGGGTTCTTTAGTGGCTTTAGTTCGTTCTATTTGTTCATGATAGTTTCCTACCGTCATGGTATCCGTAAAATCGTTATAATGAATGTTATGCAATATTGCATCTTGACGTAAATTTCTTATTTTATTTGAATTGGCAGTTAGAATAATAAAAGGAATTTCTGATATAAATGGATGAGAACCTCCTTCAGCATCCTTATAATGTGATAAGCGTAAAGGTTCTTTACCAATATCTGCGCCAATGCCCAGCGACATATGCGCCAATGCATTCATTAACTTGCCAGCAGGGATGTCTTTATTAAGAACAGCGACCAATTTATGTTTAAATTCATTTACCATGTTCAACTCCAACGCGGGTATGTCCCCTTTTCAATTTGTGCGTTATAACGCATAATAGAGACTATAGCATTGTGCGCTATAACGCACAAGCGGGGATAGACAAAAGGTGATATATGAAGGATATAAGCCAACTGATCTCTACAACATTAAAAACCCTGCGCCATGAGCGTGGGTGGAGCCTGGATAAGGCATCACTCCAGACGGGCGTTAGTAAAGCCATGCTTGGCCAAATTGAACGGGGAGAATCTAGCCCCACTATTGCGACGCTATGGAAAATTGCAAGCGGTTTTGGCACTTCATTCTCATCGTTTATTGAAAATACCATCGTAGAACAGAATGAGCCTATTTACCGCTCTGGTGAAGTACAGCAACTCCATCCTAGCGATGAAAAAATTCGCGTTATGCCGTTGTTTCCATTTGATACCAAACTAAAATTTGAAGTTTTTATCATTGAGCTCTTACCTGGTTGTGAACAATTATCGCCACCGCATGCCAAAGGTGTAACGGAGCATGTCATTGTGGTGGAAGGAAAAATGGAAGTGCTCGTTGGCGATTACTGGCAGGCTGTTAGCAAAGGAGAAGGATTACGATTTAATGCCAACCAACCACATGGTTATCGTAATAAAACATCCAAACCCGCCGTGTTCCACGATATTATTCATTATCCTAGATCGAGGACATCCACCGGAAAATAAACCGCTTGAGGACACCGACCGGAATGTTTTTAAGATGGATGTCCTCGAGGCAATCAAGTTAATTTTTCAACTATGAATTTGTAATATCTTTCAAAAAATATATTGCGATATGCAATTATTTTTGTAACAATTATTTGGTTAAAATGATCTGTTTACTGAAATTTTACATTTTGTTGTTAAAGGTAGTCGCCTATGACATTACCTCGTTCTGAATTAATTGATTTAAGTCAAACACCCTATTACCACTGCATGACACGTTGTGTTCGCCGCACTTACTTATGTGGTGTTGATCAAGAAACAGGGCAAGATTTTTCCCATCGCAAAACCTGGCTTCAAAACCGAATTTTGCACCTATCCACCATTTTTGCCATCAAAATCTGTGCTTATGCCATCATGAGTAACCATTATCACCTTGTTCTATTTATTGATGAATCCCAAGCAAAAGCTTGGGATCCTAAGGATGTTATCGAACGATGGAAACTCCTATTTCCTAAAAATGCGAAAGAGGTATTATCTCGTAACCTTCCTGACACGACATTAAACCAAAAAATTGAACAGTGGCGTGAACATTTAATGAATTTGAGTTGGTATATGCGTTGTTTAAATGAGCCTATCGCACGATCTTCTAATGAAGAAGATAATTGCACTGGTCGCTTTTGGGAAGGCCGCTACAAGTCTAAAGCTATTCTTGATGACGGAGCGTTACTTACAACGATGGCCTATGTTGATTTAAATCCTATTAGAGCGGGAAGCTCAACTACATTGGAAAGTTCTGAGTTCACCTCCATTTTTGAACGAATCAAAACCATTATTAGGGAAAAAAGCAAAAATTCATCACAATCTATTGATGATTTAAAACAACCCGACAGACTATCCCCTTTTATTAATAATAAAAAGCAAAAAGATATTTCAGAGCATTATATCAATTTTAAATTGTCAGACTACTTAACCCTTGTTGATGAAACAGGCAGAATTATTAGAAGTGATAAGAAAGGGACAATTTCCGAAAATCTAGCCCCTGTTCTCACCCGCTTAAATTTAACATCACGGGGCTGGCTTGATATGATGAAATGGTTGGATCAAGGTTATTACTATGCTATTGGTAATGAGTCCCAGATCATCTCATTTAGCGCAAAATTTTCTAAGCGCAGCCCTAAGGGCTTAAAAACTGCTAAATTGTGCTATCTCAAGATTGCATAAGCTATGCCCGTCCTTATCTGCTGTTAAGATTCAATATGCACTAACTTGCCATTTGATTTTTTTCACGTTATCCAAAACATGTGGTTTACTGTATTTTAAATGTTTCATTTTTCTCAGATATTTGAGGTGGATGTCCTCACATAAGACAGCAATCTTTTTTGGGGTGTTTTGCGTCGAGGTTTTCGTCGGTCCTGCTTTCATAATTTAAGTTGTTTATTGAAGCTTCCCCTACACCAAATTTAAGATGTGGATCACTATCTTGTGCTTCTTTAGCATATAAAATAGGTATTGCTCTTTGATCATGAACGGACGTCTGCGTGGGGATCACTTTATCGCTATTAGCCAAATATAAAACATAAGCATTTCTTTCTTGGGTGGTTAAATGATGCTTTAAGGACTGGGCTTTTGCTTTATCCCCCATCAATTCTGACTCTAAGATAGCATCAAATTTTGCGATAACCGTTGGAGGGTACGTTCTAATAATTGCTTCAATGTCTTTTATTTCCCCCAACATCATCTTTCCTCCTGATTTATTAGCTATTGAATTAATCATAAAACGTAACTGGTTAGTCTGTCTATGTGCCAGGTTTTGCTTATCTAGCCTAGCTTTTGCCAAGACTTAGGCAAGGGCTCCTAAAAGCAACATTCAAATACCGAGCAGATAGTACAAGAGATACACAAAAATTTTATTATTGATGTTAGGGGACATGGCATAAGTGGATGTCCTCGAGGTGGCTCAAAAATTTTATTATTGATGTTAGGGGACATGGCATAAGTGGATGTCCTCGAGGTGGCTATGGGGCATGGCTTAAGTGGATGTCCTCGAGCTACCGGTGGATGTCCTTGAGCCGTCTTGAGCCGGCTGGCCGATATGGGCCAGCCTTTTATGAAGTTAAGTGCTTACTGCAGAAGCGTTGGGAGCAAAGATCTTTTTACTCAGCCGCTTTAAGGTAGGCGTATCTAATCCGCTTAAAAACACACCAAAAGAGGTTAATAAGCAAGCAATCACTAAGCTTAGGGTTAAGGGTTCTTTCCCGAACATCACCAACAGTGCCATCGCGGAGATCCTGGCAATGTAGGTAGCCGAGCTTAGCAAATAGACGTTTCCAAATTTAACGCCATGGTCCCACAACTGATATGCTATACCCGCACCGGTAATACCGGTAAGTACTGCAAGAGAGCCCTCAGAAGCCGTCGGCATCACAAAAGTTTCAAACTTAAGGTGCAAGAGCAAACAGAGCACCGCGCCTAAGCCACAATACATCCCAATCATTTCGGTTGGCACATTTTTATGGTAGCGAGAAAAAGCAGAGTAACCTCCCCACAAAAACGCACCAAACAGGGCTAACAAATAGCCAAATAAATAACCTGTGTTAAAACCATTTTGGCTAACTTCGTTGTGAACCAGCACGTAAATGCCTACTAAGCCTAGCAAAGCACCCACAATATGCTGCACCGAAAAACGCTCATTCGGTAACATGCTGGTAAAAGCAACCACTAAGCAAGGCCATAAATAATCAATAAGATCAACATGGGCGATGGGCGCATATTTAGCACCATAAATATAAGCGAAATCACTTAAACAGATCCCCAACAACCCAGCTCCCCAGATAAAGGCAGGTTGCTTTAGAACAGAGTGCCAGCGCTTTTGTTTGGTAAGACGGATAGCCGTTAACATAAACGAACTAAAGAAAATAATGGATAATACCTCGAAAATAGGGAGGCTGTTTACTTCAGAAATAAGGAGTGGCTCAACCGTCCACATGGTGAGTGCGCCAAGGCCCAAATAGGTGGCACGTCTAACAGTAAGTTCATGCAATGTCGTATTCCTCTTAAAGAATGCGAAGTACAAAAATGCTGCCGTGGGGTACGTTGGCCCCCGTGCTACTCAAGCCCTTGAGCTTTGTAGCATAAGTTAATGATCTGAGGGGGCTAGGTCAAGTTTTATTTTAAGTCAGCCCCTATTCTCTGGATGAACGGTCCCTCTTAGCATACGGTTAGAAAATTTGTTATGAGTAATTGCAAATGAAAGGGCTTTGAGGCTACATTGGGAACGTGGCTTTGGCAGTATTCAAGTTGTGAATCAAAGTCCAAATGATGCTATTTACATCAGATGGAGTAATAAAATGAAAGAACTAAGTCTGCATGATCTTAAGTCAATTTCCGGCGGTGAATATGTTCACGGCTGGCCAACTCCCGAAATGTTATGTTTAGATGTTAAATTGTTAGTGTCAGCTGGTAGAGGGGAACCCGGCTTTGACATTACTTCTGCTATGCGTGCATTAATGAAAAATTGTCCTACCGATTTTGGTGATGTTAATACCGCACACGAATTTGCAACTACCGGCGGAATTCCTTAGGAGAAAAGCATGAAAATACTAACTCTACCTGAAATTTCCCACATCAGTGGTGGCGAATTTGTCCAAGGTTTTCCAACCCCAGAAATGCTTTGTTTAAATATGAAAGTCATGATTTCAGCGGGACGCGGCGAACCTGGGTTTGATATTACCGCGGGTGTACGCGCGTTAATGAAGTACTGTAATGGAGATTTTTGGGACCTCAATACTGCGCATGAGTTTGTTACCAGCGGCGGGATCCCCTAGGCTGTCGGGCAGCTAAGCTGCCCTTTTACTATGTGATAAGCAAGATGGCCTTATAAGCATATTTAAAACCAAACCCAATCAACATCAAGCCGGCTAAGATGGTGATAATGTTAATGAATTTTTGATTAAACAAGCGCTTACCCACTTCCAGCAAGCCGCTTAAAAATGCTCCCCAGATAAGTACACCGAGGATAATCGCAAAATTTTCCAGTAAACCAGCCGTGCTGTGCCCTGCGCTATGATCTAGGGTTGCAGCAAAAATAGTAACCCAAAATAACAAACCGATCGGGTTGGCTATCGATAATACAAACCCTGTGGCTAAACCATTTAAGATATTCAGTTTGGCGTCTTGTTCTACCGTAAATTGATGCTTTCTTTTATCTAAAAGTGACTTTACTCCCATGTACATTAGAACAAAGGCGCCAGCCAAGCTAAAAAAAGGAATAATGCCTTTATGCGATTGAAGAAGTAACCCTAAACCAAAATAAGCAGCAATAAGGCATAAGGAGTTCCCAACAGAGCCCCCCAAACGTACAACAAAGGCACCAAAAAAGCCTTTTTGTAAACCGCGCCTGATCATCTCTACCGACACGGGGCCAATAGGGGCCGCCAGGGAAACCCCTAACAGAATTTTTTCCAACATAAGTCTCTTCTAATACAGTTAAGTTATTAACAAAGTCACGAATATTCTATACCAAGGGAATAGTGAAAAACACACCTGCCAGATAAGATAATTAAGCGAGCAGAATAAGATATGTGCATAAGCACCTGTTGCCTAAATGGGCCACCACCCTCTTCTTAGTTTGGGGCTGTCGGCTGCCTTTTTCTCCCTTTCCTCATGAATGTGCAAAGCAAGCCCTCCTTCGCTTGGGGTTTGAAAAAGCTTTGGGATCTTGTCGCTAAATATAATAGGGATTACTTTATTTCTTTGTGGCGGGCTCTTATCAAATTCTTGAGCAAGATCATCTAATTTTTGGCTCAAGGCTTGTTTAGCCCCATTTGCGTTTAACCTGTCAAGCGTCGTAATTGAGCCGCCAATTAACTCATGAACTTGCCTGCCTTCCTGTGACAAAAATTTATCTTCAACCAAATATTTTTGATACATTCCCCAAACGTTCGTTAACGCAGATCCTATACCAATCATTAACATGGTAGGGTTAATATAAGGCAGAGCAAACCAATTAATTGGAAAACACAGCAGCAAGGTTAAACTTGCGGTAATACCACTAAAATGTGCCACCGTCCGCTTGCTGCTTATATCATAGTTTAATAAGGACATGCCGTTTTGCAGTTCAACAATTTTTTTTGATAAACGTACAATATTTTCTAAATCCGATGATAGCTGCTTTACACCGTTTTGATCTGCGTTTTTGCAGTTTTTTAGCTGCACTTGGGCTTGCTGGATCTCTTGAATATTTTCGTTATTATTTGTTTGATTAAGCTTTTTAAACAGGGTTACAAAATCCGATAGTTTTTTACCTAGAAATTGGTAAGCCGTTACAAAATAACTTTGGTTTAACCTATTAAATTCTTCAAGGTGTTTATTATATTCATGATATTGCAAAGCAAGCTTTTGCTGCTGTTTTGTCAATTTATTCTTTAGCTGATAATAATGAATACTATCTTTGATTAAGTCGACAACGTTTTTAATTAAAGAAGTAGCGCTCACAATCGCTGCTGCCGCCGGCATTGTCACAAGCGTGTAACCAAACAACACCCCAATGGCTAAACTCACCGCCGCCATATGCGCCACATACAAAAGAGAAAGATTTACTTTAAAAAAGTTACTTAACAATTTGCTTTCACGGCGAAACCAAATTTCCCTCAAACCATATATGGTTAGCAAAACAGCAAAAACTTTGGCTGCAATTCCGCCAATTTTTGAAAAATATTTTAGGTAAGGCTCAACGATGTCAATCATGGCATAAGTGTACGTAAACGCTTTTCGCAAAGCTAGCTATTTAATTCTAAAACCATCTAGTTTTATAAATGAATAGGCGCAGGCGTGGATTTTGATCAGGTTAAGTTCTCAATCACCATAGCCGATTATATTATTACTGCATTTTTAGGGTGAAGTACGTAAAATGAAAAAAATACTCTTAGCACTTGGCTGCTTAACCGCGCTATCCACGTCCTATGCCATGGGGCCAAACGAAATTAACTTTAATGGTACGCGCTTTTATAAAAGCAACGAACGTTCACAAAAAAATGTACTTATTTCTGAATATGAACCTAACAACGATTCATCAGCAACCATTATTTTAACCCATGTTTTAGATAAAAATGATCCCAGTCAAATTGCAGCGAGCTTAAAACAAAAAAAATCGATAGAAGTCATGGATGTTGAGAATTTGAACCCTGAAAACTCCGATGTTTTGGTCACTTTTGTTAAATTCGATAATGCAAGCTCAAAAGTGGAAAATAGCCTATGCCGCATTATCAAAAACCCAGGTCAAAATGGCAGCCTGGTGTTCCAATACATGGATAGTAATAATTTAAATAACAAAGGCGAAGGTGCCGCCATCCCTGATTTTACTGCTGTTGCAGATAGCATTAAACAGTTGCCTCTTGATAAATATTTAACTACCATGTCTGAAACGAAAACCTATTACCCTTCAAATGCAAGAAGACGTGCTCGTTATGACAATCAGTATGAAGGTTATAATAGTAACGTGCCTTGGTACAAACGCCCTGGTGCTAGAACAGGCGCTAATAGAGATCCCGGGTATCGCCAATACCGTTCCCGTTAAGATGTAGTGAATAGCTTGTATGAAAAAGACATCCCTAGCGCTGCTCGCATTAATTATCCCTTTTACGGCAAGCGCCTCCATTACAACTTATAATCTTGACAAAGAAGCTGTTTGCAAACGTATTTTTAGTAGCCCAAACTTCAGTAATTTTATCGCACTCAGGGAGTTTTTTAGGCTTTACCCAAGATTTGTAGAAACGTTCAACCCGGCCGATCCCAGGTATTGTTTAAACCTCAAAATTGCCTATTCCTTTTTTTCACAAAATGAATATTCCCCCCAAGAAGTTTCCGAGTTTTACAATAACTGTATGAATTTAAGCGATCAAGAGGTTGCTTTTGAAAACGAAAGTTTCTTGCGTATACAAAGCGCGATCGTGAATTGCCACTTATGAGTCATGAACGCTTAGTGCGTACCCGTCATTTGAATTTCATAGTTAGTAATATTTTTAATATCTCGTTCACTTAGAACAATATTACTGATTTTAATTTGTTGTGTGTTTCCTGGTAATAAGTGAAGATGCCCTTTGGTTTGAGCCACAATCCCTTTTTTATCTTTTAAGATAACTCTGTATCTAATAATAGCTTTATGACCAGTATCGTTATGAAAGGAGAAAGCTCCTCTCACTGAATCCATATGGTTGGCTTTGCTGTGGTAAAGTGAAATATCCCCAAAGGTGTTTTCATTTATTCGCAAGGGGATAATTTTAGCATGCTCTTTAGAAGCGGTATGCAAATTCATGGCGCCCGTTGTACTATAGTGGCATCCCTTTAAGCCCCCCTCGCATGAAGACTTGGCCCCAACGGTTGTGCTTAAAAGGCAAAGAATGGCTAAAATCCCAGCTTGTCGTTTCATGAGGTGTTCCTATTTGCATTCCTATTCTTGAGAATAACTGTATCGGCACCTTTTAGCAAAGGCTAATCTTTGTTTTAGGGTAGGTCAGCTATGTTTAATAGAAATATTTTTTTGCCGATAAAGTTTTAACAATGGTAGCGGGGGCGATTATGAAAAAGAAAAATACGGATACTAATGGAGAGGGCATTTCTTGGCCAATCACAAGTTCCAAAACAAAGGATGAAGTTCCCCCAAGTCACCATCAGGGGCCCAAAAAGCCAGGTAGCGATCACCACCACGAACACGACGATGAAAAAAATGAAGACAGAAGACGCGTTTGGGAAGAGAAGAACAGGCAAAATCGGCCGCCTAAACCTTAATATCTGGAGGAACTATACTCATAACAGTCGATTTTTAGGTGCGGCGCCAAGTGAATGAAGCCCCAGGAATGTACGCTTTGGTACATGACTGGGGTGAATGAACGCAGGTAACAAAACCTAAAATTCGAATGTGAAGAGTATACACAAATTCAATTTTGCGATATGGTATAATGCTTGCCTTTTAACATATACGCAAAACCATGTTTAAATATTTCACCCTCATTTTGCTGATATTAAACCAAGCTACGAGCTATGCTAGGGAATCCTTTGAGCAACTGGCACCAAATTCAATATCGCCAATATCAGCACTTCCCACCTTAAAACAAAAAATGCAAAAAAGAGATAAAAAGTGCGAACCTTATATTAACGAGCTTGCTATTATTAAAGTACCTTATTATGGCTTCGATGAAAAAGATCATCAGGGTATTGTTATCGCGCACCAAGACTTAGCGCAAGATCTGCTAGCCATCTTTACCCTGCTACACCAACATAAATTTCCGGTTGAAAACATCTCACCTTTTACTCATGGCAATAATGTGACCATCTCCTATAATTGCCGCGAAGTCACTGATCAAAAGGGGCGCTTATCGCAGCATAGTTTTGGCCGTGCGATTGATCTCAACCCCTTAATTAACCCCTACATGAAAGGGGACTTAATTATCCCCCCCAAAGGAAAATCACATGGTGACAGGGCTTTAGCGCATCCTGGGAAAATTAATCAAGATAGTTTGGCTTACAAACTGTTTTCCCAGCGCGGTTGGGATTGGGGAGGGAATTGGTATGATCTCCAAGACTATCAACATTTTGAAAAAAGAGCCCATGGCGAAAAAAGAAACCCTTATGGCTACCAATAGCAGGCTACCTTACTAATTTTTTTAATCTGGGTATAGAAAATTTTTATCCATGGTGTATGATAAGTTTTTCCAGCAATAACAAGGAGCGACTAATGGCTAATAAAGAAAAAAAATCTCAAAAAGAAGCTAAAAAAGAACCTAAGCATAACCTAAAAGAAAAGCGCGCTTTGAAAAAAGCCAAAAAAGAAGGCAAGGGTTAGACGAATCTTGCTTCCAATTTTAAAGGGTGAATGATAAATTCACCCTTTTTTTTGCTATTAGGTATAAGGAATAAGCCGTTGTGCGTATTATCCAAGTTGCACCCTATGATCCCCTCTGGCCCGCTTTGTACCAAAGTGAAGCGGCGCACATAAAAGAAGCACTTGGGGACAACCTTATCGAAATGCATCACATCGGCAGCACCGCTGTTGAAGGCTTAAGCGCCAAACCAGTCATAGATATGATCCCCGTTGTTCGGGACATCCTGGCTGTAGATAAAGCAAATGAGGCAATGGTTAAACTAGGTTACACTGCCAAAGGAGAGCATGG
>CAZHSJ010000014.1:0-23817 GCA_964535225.1 Uncultured Candidatus Berkiella sp.
CAAGATATTATTTCCCGTTATGTTAGTGAGCCCGATAAAGGGATCTCAGATGCTTTTAATAAAGGCATTAAGCTTGCAACTGGTACTTATATAAACTTTCAAGGGGCGGGTGACACCCTGTATTCATCCAATGCGATTGCCCAATTATTTGAAAATGTTCCTGATACAACGCAGCTTGTTTGTGGGCAAGTAACGCGCGTTAAAGAAGATGGCATAACCCCTATTTGGATTGCACCAAAAACAGTTAAACCGTTTAATCCGATTTCGTTACTATTTAAAATGAGTTTGCCGCATCAAGCCCTATTTACCCATAAAGATTTTTTTAAAACATTTGGGCTTTTTGATGAAACGGTGCGTTTTGCTATGGATTATGATCTTTTGCTTCGCGCCTATCACCAATTTCCAAAAACAGTAGTCAAACCCGTGATGATTTCGAATTGGCGCGCCGGCGGTGTAGGCAGCAACAGAATAACTGAAATTTTTGATGAATATCATCGCTTAAAGCAAAAGTACAAGATAGCATCAAGTATAGTGTTGAACTTCATTGATGCTTTTACCCGAACAAAATTCTGGATTAAATCCAAGCTAAGGATAGCTTATTAATGAATACGTTATTACAAGTAGGCCGTTATATCGTTAAAAATAATCCTTGGTATATTTTGCCATGGCGATTTTTAGAAGCAACGTTCTATCAATGCCATAAAAGAACCAGTAAAAAACTAAGTGTAAAAACATTATTTAATGGAAAACAAAGTTATTTATTTCCGCAAAATCCAATTTCCTCAGCGCTAGTATATACTGCAGTGCCTGATCAAAACGAAATTAATGCCTTAAGAAAGCTAGCCGATAGCAACACGGTTTTTTTAGATATTGGTGCCAATATAGGTATTTATTCTTTATTTTTGGCAGACATTGTTAAATCAGTGTTTGCCTTTGAAGCACATCCGCAAACCGCTAAATGCTGCAAAATGAATTTTGCATTAAATAAAATGGATGAAAAACAGGTTATTGAAATGGCGGTTAGCGATAATAATCAGCCGATGCTGTTTTCCAATGAAGGGCAAGCTAGCCCGGTTAACAGGATTGTGGATAAAAAAGAAAATGCCATCACGGTGCTTTCCACAACCTTAGATCAATTCATATTCTCTCAAAATTTTAGTAACAATACTAAATTTATTTTAAAAATTGATGTCGAAGGACATGAATTTGAAGTGTTAAATGGGGCAAGGAATTGTTTAAAAGAATACCCTGTTAAAGCTATTATCTTTGAAACATTTTCACCTAAAAATAATGAAATTATCCATATGCTAGAATCGCTTGGCTTTAAAATCGATACCATTAGCGATAATAATATGTTGGCGCTAAGGTAGATCATGAAAATAACTTGGGATAAAACGAATCAAGATCTTAGCTGCACTTTTTTGATTTTACTGCTAACGCTCTTGCGGGTTATAACAATGAGAATGGTGCCTTGCTTGCCAGATCATGACTGTAACGCCTATATCTACATGGCAAGTACCATAGCTTATGATCCCGCCATTTTACCCCATCATGCTATGCGCGTGCTGCCCTCTTTAATGGCGCAGGGGGTGCATTTCCTTGGGTTTTCTTTAGAAATGGCTTTTAGGATCTTAGCTGATTCTACTTATATGATTTTTGGGGTTCTCACCTTTTGGGTATTGCGTCAATTTAAAGTTAACGCATTTATTGCCTTATCCATAACGTTATTATGTTTAGCGCCACATCATGCTATGCGCATACCTTTACAAAATGTTTATCAGCTGTGCGATATCATGACCTACCCCATTTCGTTAATGTTGCTGTATTTTTCAATTAAACAGCAAAGCAAATGGGTATTTGCCATTTCAATGATTGCCTTATTGACCAAACAAACCGTTTTTGGGTTTGGGGGACTATCGCTCTTGTATTGCTTTTATAAGACAAGACGAATTGAAAATATCATCTATGCAGGGCTCCTTGGCGTAGCCTATTTAGCGTTGCAACAGTACTATCATGCTTTTGCCATAGTTAGCCATCATCTTATTCCAGCGGCTGATTTTTTTGCGCCATCTCACCTGGGGTGGGTAATTCAAGATTCAAAATTGATCGATTTATTTATTCCTATTTTGCCGTTGCTGGTAATTTATTTTAAACAAATAGTGCAATGGCTTCTTCGGTATTGGCATGTGGCAGGGTATATGGCAGTTGTGATAGGGCAACCCTTTATTGCTTATCATTTAACCGGCAATAATTTTTCCCGCCTTGCATTGCAAGGCGCGTGGATAATTTATTTAATAGCGGGGCTTTGTATATCACAACGGTTACAGGAAAATCCTAAATTCCAGGTATTGCTGTTAGGTTATGCTTTAGCCATTTATTTTACCTGGGGTATGTCACAACGTATGGCTTATATGATTGCCTTTAGTGTGATTTGGTTAGGTTATTACTTCTTTTCTCTTTTTCGACCTCATGCCAGCGTTAATGCTGGATAGGTAACCACATGCTGGGTTGGTTGTATGGCGTAGCTATACCTATTGATTTTAAATCGGCTAACTATCGGCGTCCCATATATCCCAGATTTAATTGTCATTCTCGTCGTTTGTAATATTAGGACCTAGTATCTTGATAAATACCACCATCGTATTTCGTTTTCGCTACCATGCTAACAGCCACATCTGAAGTATTTTCTTAATTTTTTAAATATACTTTCGTTTTGCACCCTGCGCTCGTCTAATGCACTTATAATGAATCTTGCTGTTTCTTTACAGCCCTCTTCACCTGTTCCATCTTTGTATATAACCGTATGGTGTTGTCCGCAAGCTAGATTATGGTAAGTATAACAAAGAATTTTGTGTCGCAGTTCTTTGGGTAACCGCAAACCTTCTGTAGAGCGGCCTTTACTAAGGATAAGCGCTTTATGAGCATTAGTAATTCTGCCGTTTAACACTTGAGAATAAACCTTAGGAAAATCTTTGGCTAAATCTTGCAAAATGGACTCTCCACCAAAATGAACTAACCGCTCAACCACGTTAATATGACCCCCTTCTACCGCTAAGCGAAGGGGTAAAAGCCAATTTATTGCCAATTCTTTGCGCACTTCTTCATATTCAAGCAAATGGTTAAACGCGTCGATTTGACCAAATGACGCCGCAAAACAAAGTGCTAAATTACTCTCTGCTGCAACCGCGCTACGCACCACTGGGATATTAAGTAATTTCTCGAGCATCACAATATCACCTGTTTTTGCTACTGTGGACAGGGTGCGGTGCCCACTAACCTCTAATTCAGCTTGTACTTCTTTACAAGCAAGGAGGCGATCAAGCATCACAAAATTGCGTTTAAACACGGTGTAATCGAGTAGATAATTTTCATCGGCTGCAACGCGATTAGATACCGCTGGAAATTCAAGTAAGAGGTTAACCATATCAAGGTCGGAATGAAATAACGCCCAGTACAGCGCTTGATTGTTATTAGATGCGACCACATCACGGAAAGCTTGAAACTGAAGTAAATGTTTAACCATGATATACCCATGGCGGTAGGCTGCGCATGCAATAACAGCATCTGCATGAGATGGTAATTCGAGTAGTACTGCATGAAAGTTTAGCAAGCGCTTAACCATGTCAAGGTTACCATGAAAAACTGCTAAGCCAAGCGGTACCCCCCCAACCAATGCGACAACATGTTGAATTTCTTTAAGGTTTATTAAGTTGTTAAACGCCTGTATATCTTGATTTTCTATTGATGCTATAAGTTTCTTAAATAAAACTTCTTTTGATGTTTCACTTAATTTTAGATGACTCACAGCATCAGTAAGTTTTTCTATCTCACCACCTGGGTTATCATCTGCGATTCCTTCTATTCCTGGACCTGCATGCATGATTATGTACCTTCCTCAATTATGTGCTTCGCTATTAAACGCAATTAAGGGGGTGATTCTTAATAAGAAATGGTTTCTCTGATTATCTTAGCCCCAAAGCGTTGATACCAGATAAACCCGTTAAATATGTTAACTTAGCAAAGCGTGCTAGTCCTCGTATTAGGTATACGAGAAGACTTATCTATACAACTCGATTATACGGAGTTTTTTTACAAAGGGAAGATATTCAGGTGGAAATTCCTGTGTTACTTCGTATCATTATGTTAACCGTAGAAATACTCCATTTTCAGAAAAGAATATAGAAGAGCCAACAGATGCTTTTGCTTAAAATGATTAATTACAAGTAAATGACGCCAAAAATGACTTGCCTGTAATGAAGAAGTAAGTTACCGTATTTTAGATGATAAGTCTTCTCTTCAAGGATTGAAGTGAGAACTGGCTTGCGCTTAGTTTACATGATTTAACGGGTTTATCAGGTGCTACCAATAAGAGGTGATATCTGATTTACTTTTAATTCTAATCATAATCCCTCTTACCGAAACGCTATAGAACCCAAAGGCTATGCTTAAAAATGTAGTTTTTGTTGATTTAACGATTTTAAAGAGGAGAAGTGACGATGAACATGGGGCCAGATATAGCTTGCAAGCGCTTTTTTGATGCTTGTAAGAATGGTGATGTAAAGTCAGCCAAACATGAGCTTTGTGTGAAAGGACTTGATCCTGCTAAAGCTGCCGAACAGGGCCATGCACTTCAGTTAGCTTGTGAAAACGGTCATTATGAAGTCGTTAAGATGTTGCTCGAAATAGATTCCTTTATAGATACTGCAACGGCTTATACAAACTATGCTCTTCGTTTGGCAGCTCAAAAGGGTAGTTTGCCAATTGTTCAACTACTACTTACGATTCCAGAAGTTTTATCCGCGTTAATTAATGAAACAGACCATGATGATGATGCGCTACAAATGGCTGCACAGTTTGGTCGACTTGATATTGTTGAATATTTGCTAAATTTTACTGTGAATATAAATGGTTCAACGGTTCGTCTATTCGAAGAAAGGGTGGCGGCCAACCATAATGCTGCGCTACGACGTGCAGTGTTTGGTGGTTTCGATGATATTGCCAGAATTTTATTGAGGTACGAAGCGGTTAAAAATATCGCAGGTGTTCATGGAAACGTCACTCTTATATGGGCAGCACAAAGAGGACTTTTAGAAGTGGTCAAAACGTTGCTGAACTTAGATTCGGTTCATAGATGTCTTAACGCCTCAAATGCTCTTGATACATTAGCAGGAGCGATTGACTGCAACCAATATAGCGTTGTTGCTGTATTACTGAGCGTTGATGCATTTCAAGAATGTTTGCGAGAAAATAAGTACTTAATAGCTAATTATAAGAATTTTTTTGAAGAACTTATCAAAAAGACCAAGGATCTAGATCATAACGTTATTGGCATGATTAGGGAGACTATTCATGTTAACCTAAATATAACACCTGCTTATCAATTGCATGTAAACAACAGTGCAGCTGCTTGCGAAGAAGCGCAAAGCGACACACTTTCAAACGTTTTTGGACATTTAAAAATGTGATTAGAAGTGTATGCTTACCAGTTTGGTACTCAAAATTTATAACTTTGCTTTTCATGACAATATATGTGACCAGTTGCACCTCAAGACGCAAAACATCTTGAGGTGCAACTTAACGTTCTGCCGACTTTAAAATCCATTAGCGTGAATAGTTCAAGCGTGTAGTTGCAAAAATTAAAAAAATGAAATTAAGACACACAAGAAACTTGACATTCCGATTATAATATGCGAATTTTTAAAATCACTACTTAAAAATCGGTTTAAAATGCAATTTTTAAATGGTTATTACAATCAACCCATATCTTCTTTAGAAGCAGATAGTAATATTGCTCCTAACAAAACCTTTTGCCTGTCGCTTTTCCTGCCCTAACGGGCATACATAATCCATTATCTTATTTTTTATACATCATTAATTTTTTAACTTAATTTATTTAAGAGGGTTTTACCATGTCTACATTCGGTCCAAAAACAGCCATGTTTATTTATGCCGTTGCTGCGGGTGCATCTGTCGCTATGCACCGTTATTACAACAATAGGAATTCTGCGCAATCAGAAAGAAATAAAGAAGAACCACAAAAAGACGCTGCTCCTATTTCGATGCAATATGATCAAATAAGATGTCGTCGCGCTATTACGATGCCGTTTGGTGGTACTAAGTGCATGGAGTACGATGAATCAAATTCTACTTCAAGAGCTAAAATGAAAACTTGAATTTGGTTTAGAATCCAAAAAATACTGGCGCATAAATGCGCCAGTTCTCTATAAAATATTATGCCAGGATTTTCTAGAGTGGCGATTAAGGAGGCAATTAGTAACCTGCGCATAAATTTACGATGATATACACTTGCATTAAAAGTTTTAGGAAGTTACCGTTTTCTGTGATGATGGGGCTTCTCGCCAAGGATTAAAGCGAGTGTTTAATAGTCAATAAAATCATTTATCTTATAATGTGGAGAAATACACGATGTTATTAGCCTATAAGTTAGATTGTGACGAATCACATAAGAAAAGCAATGAATTTCAAAATCAATATAAAGCATCTGAATATGAAACAGAGGATGCGAGAAAAGCAGCCGAAAAAAGAGTATATGAACTTTATTCAAACACCTCATCTTTGGCAATGAAAGGACTGTTGCAATTAGGTTTAAGATTATGCGAAATGCTTAATCCTATGATAGTAGGTAAGTTTTTGAATATACCAACTGAACCGAGTGCGGATAAATGCTTTCACTTGACTGATTTCCTTGCTCTTATTGAAGGTATGGAAAATGATCTCTATTTTAAACAACAACAGGAGGGGTTAAATAATGCTATTAACAATGCAATTCAAATCGAGCGGGATTTTTCTTTCTCTTTGCTATGGAGCAATATTTATGCCCCAAGGGTGAATGATCGCAATAGTTCCGTTAGAATTTTGCCTATGAACCTTGATATGCAAAATATATATTTTTCCGTGATTAATCAACATAATGAACGAAATGCACTGGAACATTCCCTTTCAAATCAAAGTCTTTTGACTGGCCCATTGTGTGAATTTTTTAGCAAATTCCATCAGCAGTGCACAACGATGGAGTCAAAGCGTCAAGCATACGTGAATCTGGCTAATTGTATATTTACAGCCACTCATTCAGCGGGGTTGGCAGATTCTTTAAGGAAAATTGTAATACCCACTTGCGTTCCAACTAACGAAACTGCCGAGCAGAGCTTGAATTATGTCAAAAAGTTATGAATGACCATTTAAATTGGCATTTAGTATAAAATTTCTTGGTGATGATAGGTCTTGTTTACACCAATAATCTGCAAATTTTGATCGCAGGGATGGGGGTAATAAGTCAACATTACTGTCGCAAACAGATAGGGGCAGTTAAGCCCCTATCTGTTTCGCAACTACAATATTGTCTAAATAAAGATCAGCATTCAAGCTGTGTAAGCGCAACAAGGTCACCTATTAAGTTTGGCGCAAGACCGTATCGAAGTGCCATTTGCCCTGATCTTTTTAGCAAAAAACCTGTTAGCGTTTCACTCGCCCAACCGTAGCGCCATCTTTTTTTGCGTTCTCTTCTTGAGGATCTGTTGTGGCCGATGGGTGCATTGGTGAGGTTTCATTTAATTTTGCTTTCAGGTTCAGTGCGGCAAATTGGTTTAAAAATGTCGGCGCTGGGGTCCTACCTTTTTGTTTTCTAAGTGTTTTTTCGCGCCAAAGGTCATCGCATATTTTGGGTAAAAAATCCGGTAGTTGCTTAAGTTTATTATAGTCGCTGTCAAACTCTTTAAGCGCTACAAGATTATGTAATGAGCCTGGTAGTTGGCAGAGCTTATTCTGATTGCAACGAAGAACAAGTAGTCGCTCAAGTCTGCCCATCGATTCTGGTAAAAGTTCAAGCTTATTGTTTGCACAGTCAAATGATGAAAGCTTCACAAGGTTACCCAGGGATTCAGGTAGCGTTTTAAGCATATTGTTTTCGCAGTAAAAAACATCAAGCGTAACAAGCTTGCCCATACCTTCTGGCAGCTCTTGAAGAAAATTATTACCGCAGTAAAATCTTTCGAGGCTTGGAAGGTTAACTATTGACTCTGGTAGTAGGCAAAATCGATTGTTGGAAAGCCAGAGATATCTAAGTGATACAAGTCGGCTGATTGAGTCTGGTAATTTACTGAGTTGATTTCCGTTGCAATTAAGAATCCTTAGCGCTGTGAGGTTGCCGATTGATCGTGGCAGTTCTTGAAGATTATTGTCACCACAATCCAAACTTGTTAACTTTTTCCAAAAGTCTGCTAACGTTTCATCACTGAGTAACGCTTCAGGAATACGAGTAATACCTATCCTTCTTAGTGACAAATCCGTGCTTTGAGTGTCAATTCTATTTCTTATCAGTGTTGAATTAAGTGCGTCTAACTGCTCGTGTCTGGCCGCTAAGTTATCGAGACTGTCGTTTTGTTCGTCAGCTTTAAGGGTTTTAATTTCATCCAGAATTTTAAAATTATTACCGTAACGATGCTTCTCCTTCAGGTAAGTCATTTCTTCTCGTTGCCTTTGATAAATAACGAGGGCTGCTTGCGTGACGGTATCGAAGTACCAAGCGCCTTTGTCTTCTACATCGTCTGTGGGACAAATCGGCACTGTTGAGTCCATTAGGTGTAATTTTTGTAAATATCCTTTCCAAATAATTTCAGCGGCCCTTTCTGAACGCAGTTTTTTCCATATGCTCAAGGATTTGTCAGAAAGCAGAATTATTTGCGTAAAGGTTAAATGCTGAATGACTGTCAAAAAGTCGTCCAATGATTGATCTTCTACGGATTGCGCTGGGCCGTTATCTAACACGTTTCCACCTCAAAGATGAATGAGTTAATCAATAAGGTCAGATAAACCCGTTAAATCATGTTAACTTAGCAGTTGCTGCTAGTCCTCGCAGTAATCCCAGCGCGAAAAGACTTATCTATTAAGGGTAGGATTGTATGGATTTATTTCAGGAGTTTCTAGGTAGCATGCCCAAATTTATTTTTTAAAAAGCCACTAATGCTTGCTATAAGGTCAGTTTTCAAACATTTTTGCTATGATTTACAGCTTGGATAAGTGATAGCCGTGCATTAATGTCGCAAAAAGATAGGGGCAGTTAAGCCCCTATCTTTTTCGCAACCACAATATTGTCTAGATAAAGATCAGCATTATCCGGAAAACACTTCCCAAAGCATAAGCCTAGCACCGTGATAGGGGACATCACAAAAAGGCACACCAATTGGTTCCAATACCCATTGCGGGTAAAGAGTTTTTTATAAAGATAAGCATTCAATAACTGAAAAATAATGCCTAAATTAGGCACAGACTTTTTAAACGCGAGTATTTCAAAACCATGTTCTTTTAAAAGGGCTTCTAAAGCAAAAGAGGAATATCGGGCAAAGTCATAAGGTTGTTCATGTTCATCCCACACAAAGGGCACACTGAGCATCACCGTGCCTTGGTTTTTCAATACGCGATTTATTTCTTTTAAAAATAACTGGGGGTGAAAAATATGCTCGAAAACTTGATGTGCTACCACGCTATCAAGGCTTTCTTTCTCAAAGGGAAGAATTTTACCATCGTAAAAAACATCCGCGCGTTTAAATTGGCGATTTTCAGGGGTATCCAATTCAAGGCCAATATATTCATTTGAAGCACAAAGTGCCTGGTAAGGTTTTTGACCACAGCCAATATCTAACGTTTTGCCTTTAATATAACTGCCCAGCGCTTTAACGGAATAAAATAACCCACTTCTGGCAATAAAAAAGGGATTAACAAAAACACCCAGTAGCGAAGGTTTAAATTGCTGCGCCATAAGCCATGTCACGGCCTTTTTTTTAAGTTGTTTTATCATGCGTTAGCATTCTTTAGGTTGTTTTCCACAAAAAGAGATTCTTTTTCGCGTTGTTGTAAAATAAAGTGCAAGTCTTCACAAATAAGCGTGGCCCATTTTTGGTGCCCCGCTTTAGAAAGATGAATTTCATCATGAAAATAGGTATTCACTTCTTCGGAAGGTATATTTTCTAATTTATCTTTAAGATAAATCACGTGTAAACCCTGTTTTTCTAAGGCGTCTTTAATAAAAACATCGGGAGAGGTTTTGTTTAGCAAGCCAGATCTGCTAGGCGTGATATAGATAAGATGATCGCGATTATTTTCTTTAAGGAACCTGTCTAAATCTTTTAAATTACGGGCAGCAATACGCACAATCAGCACCTTTTCTTGCTCACTTGCTGTCGCAATATTAAAGCCAGGGTTTTTTCTCAATTGTAATTCGTAAATGAGATATTGAAAAAGCTCTTCTAAGGCATATTTGGGTTTTCTTGTCCAAAAAGGTTGCCCGCCAATCCGATTCAACCCTCGGTAAAAATCCCCTTCAGGAAAAACGCTAACATAAACCTGTGCAGGTAAGAATTGCATTTCTTTTATAAAAGCGTGCACATTATTAACCCCCCATCCGTTTACACCGGCGTTACCGGTAATAAATTTAGGGTATTGCTCGCCAACCCAATAAGAAAATAATTCTTTATTATCAATGTAACTGCCACCATAGGTAACAGAATCCCCTAAGAACAAAACTTTATGGGCGAAATCTTCCTTATCCCAATCCTGTTCGGCTCTGAGCCCTAAATTGTTAATGGTAATGGTAGAGCTTTGGCGACGCGCAACCTGCTGTAAAGGCTGTGGCCTGTATCCATAAATGGGGTTTGCGTCATAGATAACCACTTTACCTAAACCAAACAAACTTCCCGCAAGGGTATTGGCTATAAAAATAGTCGTCAAGACAAACGCGCCGAGCAATACCAATAAGGTGACTTTAGGGAAACGTTCAAATACCGTTTTTTTCATTTTAAAATAACGTGTAAATAAAAGGGGCAACCGCAGAGCCTTGGGTAAACACGATAATGGCGCCCAGCATTAACAGCATGCCAATAACGGGTGCTAGCCAAAACTTTTTACGAACGCGCATAAATTGCCAGAGATCAACGAGTATATCTATCATTAGAATGGCTTCTCCATATGGTGTGGCGCTTTGGGTGCCGACAAGGTTCTATAGGTTGTTGCGTCTTTTTGATAGGCGCGACACATGGGATCTTTTCCACACAATCGCATGATCAAACCCATCGGTGTAATTAAGAAATAAAATATAATACCTAAAATAATTCGCGTATTAATCCACCCAAGAACATGACCTAATTTCATCCAAGGTTGATACAGTAAATTAAGCCATTGGGGTTTTATAAAAGCAGGGATGAGCAGACTAATGCCAATAGCGTAAGGCCACATTGGCAAGGGATTATCCTTTAACAGCGGGAAGAGCAAACCAAATAAAATAATAAGGCCGCCTGATAAAATAAATCCAAATTTTCTTAATTGTGTATTGTCAACTGATTCCATGATATGTCCTAGTCTAAGGCAAACTCTTCACGCCAATTCGCTTGCTCTTTAAAAGTGGGCTGGTTTTGTTTGCTGATAATGAGATTCTCTACCACTAAATAATCCATTTCTGTTCGCATAAAGCAACGATAGGCATCTTCTACTGTACAGACGATGGGTTCACCACGTACATTAAAAGAGGTGTTAATCAACACCGGGCAATCGGTGAGCTTCTCAAATTCGTTTAAGAGCTCATAAAATCGTGGATTGGTATGTTGATGTACAGTTTGTATACGAGCAGAGTAATCAACATGGGTAACAGCGGGAATGCTAGAACGCGCCACATTAAGTTTATCAATCCCAAATAAAGCTTCGCTTTCTTTAGGCATGGCAAGTTGATGCTGCTTTGCAATTGGCGCCACCATTAACATATAAGGACTGATCCCTTCAAAATCAAACCATTCACTAACCTTATCGCTTTTAACCACCGGAGCAAAAGGCCTAAAAGATTCGCGGTATTTAATTTTAAGATTCATAATGGATTGCATTTTGGGGCTGCGGGGATCGCCAATAATGGAGCGTCCGCCTAAAGCACGTGGTCCAAATTCCATTCTGCCTTGAACCCACCCGATGACATTTTCTTTGGCAAGCAAATTGGCCACTTCTTTCATCAAGGAAGCATCCTCTAATTCAACAAAAGGCGCGTTGATGCTATTTAGGTATTGCTTGATTTCAAGTAAGGATTGTTTTGGTCCTAAATAACTTCCTTTCATTGCATCGGTGGGTAATGCGGTGCGCTTATTGCCAAAATATTCATACCAACCACTTAAAGCAGCGCCTATAGCACCGCCAGCATCACCTGCAGCAGGTTGCACCCAAATATCTTTAAACATTTTCGTTTTATGTAATTTACCGTTGGCAACACAGTTTAGGGCAACGCCGCCTGCTAAACATAAATTATCAACTTGCAATTCCCTTTGCGCCGTTTGAGCAAGTTTTATCACGATATCTTCTGTGACAGCTTGGATGGAACTTGCGAGATCCATTTCTTTTTGTGTAATCGGTGACTCTGGCTTTCGGGGCTTACCACCAAACAGTTCATGAAACTTAGTCGTTGTCATTGTCAGGCCGGTGGGATAGTTAAAGTAGTCTAAATTCAACCTAAAGGTCCCGTCTGATTTAAGATCAAGCAGGTGTTCATAAATCGTATCGACAAACTTTGGCTGGCCATAGGGGGCAAGGCCCATTAATTTGTATTCACCAGAATTCACTTTGAAGCCGGTATAGTAAGTAAAGGCAGAGTATAAAAGCCCCAAGGAATGTGGAAAATCTAATTCCCACTGCGGGGTTAAGGTGTTATTTTCGCCCAACCAAACAGAGCTTGTGGCCCATTCACCTACACCATCAAGGCACAATACCGCGGCGCGTTCAAATGGGCTTGGAAAAAACGCAGAGCTAGCGTGCGCTTGATGATGCTCAGTAAATAATAAGGTGGGTAAATCGCCCGTTTTTAGGCCGCTTAATTTAGCCAAGGACTTTTTCAGTAAATCCTTTAAAAAGAACTTTTCTTTAAGCCAGACGGGCATAGATTGCACAAAAGAAACAAAGCCTTTTGGCGCAAAAGCTAGGTAGGTTTCTAAAAGGCGTTCAAATTTTACAAAGGGTTTATCATAAAACACAATCGCGTCAACTTGGCGGAGGGTTATTCTTGCCTCACTTAAGCAATAACGGATCGCTTTTTCAGGGAAATTGGGATCGTGTTTTTTACGGGTAAAGCGTTCCTCCTGAGCGGCAGCGACAAGGTGGCCATCAACAACGAGGGCAGCCGCGCTGTCATGATAAAAAGCCGAAATTCCCAGAATTACCCTACTCAAAACCATGCTCCTTCCAAGGCAATATTGAGAGGGGAGTGTATCTAAATTGGCCCCCCCATGCTAGTGCGGCAAGTAGCAAAGGTTTGCTTGCTCATGATTCATACGGCACAATACCGCCAACCTGGTAATTGAATGTTCTTACCCATGCTAAATAATAAAAATGAGTTTGAAAGTATACTTAAATGCCCTGTCACGCAAGACGCACTTCATTTGTTAACTGAACATGAAGTGACGGCGCTCAATCAGCAACTTGAGGCAGGCTTAATAAGATTGCGCACGGGAGAAATCTATCGACAGCCGCTTAAGGTGGTGCTTAAAGCGAAGAATAACGAGCTTTACTATCCCATTATTGATGAGATCTATTATTTACTACCAGACTGCGCTTTGATTGGACAATCAGATAGCTATCTTGATCAAAGCCCTTCTACCAAAGCCTCCGTAAAAAAGTTTTATGATAACTTTGGGTGGCTTAGCGAGAATGGCGTTTTTCAAGACGCAAAGGATTCAGAAGACTTAAGAGCCGTCTCCCAAGAATACATTGAGCGGTGTCATTTAAGAGTCAATCAATATTTACCTGCCAAAGGAAAATATTTGTTGGATGTGGCCTCAGGCCCGGTGCAATATCAGGCTTATTTAACCTATTCTCATCAGTATGAATATCGCGTTTGTGCAGATATTTCCGTTTTAGCCTTAAAAGAAGCGAAAAAGAAATTAAAAGAAAAAGGGATTTATCTTCTATGCGATGTTACTAATTTACCGCTTAAAAGCAACACTATCGATGCCTGTGTTTCATTGCACACGCTTTATCATGTACCAGCGCAAGAACAGGCAAAAGCCTTTGAGGAAATACACCGCGTAGTAAGAGAGGGGGGGAGCGCAGTTGTTGTTTATAGCTGGGGCTCCAAATCACTGTTGATGAACCTCCTGATGTTTCCACAAAAGCTCTTTTCACTGATTAAGCGTAAAATTAGTGCGCCAAAAGAAGGGCCAGCTTTGTATTTTCATGCGCATAGCTACGCGTGGTTTTGTCAAGAAATTCAGCGTAAATACCACACGCAAGTTTACGCCTGGCGGAGTGTCAATGTTCCCTTTTTAAAATGGTTTATCCATCCTGCCTTAGGAGGGAGGGCAATATTAAAACTGCTCTATTGGTTAGAGAATAAGGCGCCACACTGTATGGGTAGAATTGGTGCTTACCCCTTGCTGGTTACAAAAAAATAATCACTTATGAAAAGCGCATACGATCTGCTTTTTATAACTCATTTGCCCGCATTTTATAAAGTTAATTTGTATAACCATCTTGCCAAACAGTTGCGAGTATGTGTTATTTTTGTTAGCGCAACATCAACTATTCGGACGACGGATTTTACTAAAAATGACATTCATTTTGATTATTTTATTTTAAATGAAAAATCCTTCGAGAAGCGCAATCCGATAGTGAGTTTAGTAAAATTATTTAAACTGATACGTCGCCTTACCTATCGCAAGTTAGTTGTTGGTGGATGGGATCTGCCAGAGTTTTGGCTTGCCACGCTATTTTCAAGTAGTGTGCAAAATCAATTAGCGTTAGAGTCGTGTATTTTTGAAAGCAAAACCCAAGGCTTTGCAGCCTGGCTGAAAAGACTCTTTCTAAAGCGTATTCACTTAGCTTACCCCTCTGGAAAGCCGCATCAAGATCTATTATTGGCCTTAGGCTTTAAAGGGAAAATTAAGCAAACCAATGGGGTAGGGCTTTTTAACTATAAAACCGCCTTTCACAAAAAATCTTTTTCAGGAAAATTTCTCTTTGTGGGCAGGTTAGCTCCTGAAAAAAACTTATCGCTGCTCATCTGTGTATTTGCAGAATTGCCTCATTTTTCCTTAACATTGGCAGGCCAAGGCCCTTTACAAAAGATCTTGGAAAAACAGCTTACGCCCAATATAAAAATGCTGGGCCATATCGATAATGCCTCGCTTGCGCAACTTTATGAAAGCCATGATGTACTCATTTTACCTTCTTTGCGCGAACCCTGGGGTTTGGTGGTTGAAGAAGCGTTATTTCATGGGTTGCCCGTGATTGTTTCAGATAAAGTAGGGTGCGCACAAGACTTGGTCACGCACTATCAAGTGGGGTTACAGTTTAAGGCAGATGAACCGCTCTCATTGGCTAATGCCCTTTTTTGGATTTCCCAACATTATGATATTTGCGCGCAAAATATTGCCCACATTGATTTTGCAAAAAAAGACGCGCGTCAAATTCAACAGTATATTGAGGCGCTTTCATGAAAGTGTTATTGGTTCACAATGCTTACCAATCACACCATGTGGGGGGGGAAGATATAGTTGTTGCAAAAGAGTATGAAGCGTTAAAGAAAGTATTAGGTCAAGGCAACGTATTTGAATATAGCGTTAGCAATGATGATATTAAACCCATCACACTTGCTATCCAATTATGGGGTAACCAGATCCATTTTAAAAAGGTTGCCACCTTGGTAAAACAGCATGGCATTGATATTGTTCACGTGCATAATTTTTTTCCGCTTTTAACCCCCAGTGTTTTTAAGGGCGCAAAATTTGCAGGCGCTAAAGTGGTGCATACGCTGCACAATTTTAGATGGTGGTGCAGTTCAGGCATATTGTTTCGCGATGGTGAAGAATGTGAGCAATGCGTTGGCAAAACATTCGGGTGGCCAGGGGTATTACATAAGTGCTATCGTCAGTCTTATGCCCAAACCCTCATCGCCAATATGGCATTCACCTGGTATCGGTTAAAAGAAGATACCAAGGCTATAGATGCTTATTTTGTGCTAAGTCGATTTCAGCAAAATAAACTAAAAGCCTTTATCCCTGCCAATAAAATGTTGTTAAAACCAAATGGCATTACGCCCTCATCACTTTATACAGAAATTTCACACAAAAAAGACTACTTATTTGTGGGCCGCTTAGAGCAGGCTAAAGGCATTCAATTATTGTTATCCACGTTTGCACAATTACCGGATGAGTATTGTTTGAAAATTGTGGGAACAGGAGACAATGAACAAGCTTTACGTAAGACTTATGCTAATAAGCGAATTCAATTCTTGGGGAAATTACCACATCAAGAAGTGTTAAAGTTGATGAGTGAGGCAAAATATTTTATTCATTCTTCCATCACGTACGAAACATTCGGTTTAACATTGCTGGAAGCCTTAAGCGTGGGTACGCCGGTTATTGCCATTGATAGAGGACCACGTTCTGAATTTATCCAATCAGGCATGAATGGCTTTTTATGTGCTCAAGATGAACTTTTTAATACGATTAAAATGGCGCATTACTATCCCGATTATCAGACATTAGCAGAAAACGCCACCTTAAGCGTCAAGCCGTTTTATATGGATGAAGTAATAGATAAGCAAATTGGCTATTATAAACAACTTTTAAACAAAGAGGTTGTTCATGCTTAGTAAAATCTCAATTATTACGGTTTGCTATAATAGCGCCAAGACAATTGAGCAAACCATTTTATCGGTACTGTCACAAGATTATCCGAATATTGAATATATTATTGTGGATGGTGCATCTGGGGATGGCACCTTACAAATTATTAAAAAATATCAACACAAAATTGCCATGGTTGTTTCAGAAAAAGACAATGGGATCTATGATGCCATGAACAAGGGAATTGCTCTTGCCAGTGGCGACATTATAGGCCTACTGAATGCCGATGATCTCTATGCCCACAACCAGGTTATTTCTCTTGTAGCGCAAGCAATGACACCTGATGCAATCGATGCGTGCTTTGGCGATCTTATCTATTTCTCACCTTCAACAAATAAGCTGTTGCGGTATTGGGAATCGAGTGAATTTAAATCAGGGTTATTTGCAAAAGGCTGGTGTCCGCCGCACCCCACTTTTTTTGTAAAACGCAACGTGTATTTAAAGCATGGCTTATTTAACACCGCCTATAAAATGGGGAATGATGTAGAGTTGATGATGCGTTTTTTAGAAAAAGCCAAGATAAAGAGTGTCTACCTGCCCCACGTATTAGTTCATATGCGTGCTGGGGGTGTTTCTAACCGGGGTTTTAAAAATATTATTATTCAAAACAAAAGTGTGATGGCGGCCGCCAGAGCGTTGGATATTCCCTTTTCCTATTTTGGTTTTGTGGTGGGCAAATTAAGCAATCGTCTTTTACAATTTATTGTTAAACCAAAGCGAAGCGACTATGTTAAATGAAATCAATACCATATTAGTAACCGGTGCAACAGGATTTGTCGGAATACACCTTTGTGAACATTTATTAAGTCAAGGTTACAAGGTGCGTGCTGTGGGGCGTAAAAACACATTTGCTTTGTCGCATGAACGCCTTGAATATATCAATGTGGGGGAGCTTTTAGGTGATACCGACTGGAAAGACTATTTGCAGGGTGTTGATGTCGTCGTGCATTTGGCCGCTAGAGTACATTGCATGAATGATAAAGGCCTTAGCCTGTTAGCGCAATATCAAGAAGTGAATGTAAAAGGCACCCAACAACTCGCAAAGGCCGCTATTAAACATCAGGTTAAGCGTTTCATTTATATGAGCACGATTAAAGTCATTGGAGAAAAAACTATTGAAGCCCCGTTAAGGGCGGAAGATCAACCAAGGCCAACAGATGCTTATAGTTTGTCTAAACTACAAGGTGAAATGATTTTACAGGAAGAAGCTAAAAGAAGCGGCATGGAGTGGGTTATTATTCGCCCTCCTTTAATTTACGGTCCTGGTGTCAAAGGCAATTTTGAACGTTTAATCAAATTAGCAAAATCCAGTTTTCCCCTACCCTTTGGTGCCTTAAAGAATCGCCGTAGTTTAGTGAGTGTTTATAATTTATGCAGTTTTATCGAGTGTTTGGTGACGCATCCTAATGCCGCAAGACAAGTATTTTTGGTTTCCGATAATGAAGATATATCGACTTCTATGCTCCTTCGCACGATAAGAAAAGAGATGGGTAAAAGAGGGGCGCTGTTTTTGGTCCCACAGTTTATGTTAAAAGCCATGGGGCTGCTACTTTTTAGGCGACGTGAGATTTCACGACTGGTGGATTCTTTGCAAGTGAATATTGAGAAGTCAATGCGATTGCTAAGCTGGCGGCCACCGTTAAGTGTTTGCGCTTCAATTAACGCCCTGTTAAGCAAGCCTACTGATAAGAGAAGCTCACCTGCTTAAGGTGGGTTGGTGCTTTAGCCGCACTTTACTTATAATGGCCCCTCTTAAGTTTTTCCTTTCTATGGAATCTTGATTGACTTATATAATTGACTTACATCAGCTCTGGGAAGAAAGCGCAAGTCTAGGCGCCGCTTCGCAAGAAGAGCCCCAATACCGTAAAAACGTTGTTTCTGTTGTGGTGGTTGCCACAGGCAGTGGGGCGCTGTTGTTGCAAACACTCAATTCGGTTATCTCGCAACCCTTTGTACGAGAAGTTATTATTGTCCATTGTGAGGAAAATCCCGCATTTGATAAAGCGTTGGCGACATTTGTAAGAAAGCACCCCAAGTGTTATATCGTCAGAGGCGATAAAAATAAGGGGTTAGCGGCACTCTATAATTTGGGTGCACAACATGCATGCGGCCAGTTTTTATTATTGATGAAAGGAAATTGCTTGCTGGCTAAAAATGCCATGGCAAAGTTATTAGCCACTGGGATTTTAAAACCAAGCCCGTGGGTGGTTGGCGTAGCGAATAAACCCACTTGGCACCATTTAAATCCTATGGGTAGGTTAGGTGCGCTTTTTTCAGATCCTTTCGACACATTGAATGTACACGGCTATCAGCAAGAAGCACTACCTGAGGTGTCGCTTCCAGGGGGCGGATTTCACACTTATAGTATTGGCCCTGAATGTTTATTTTTACCTACCCAATCTTTTTTAGAGCTAAAAGGCTTAGATAAAAAGTGCTTTCACAGTACCTTCCATGTTGATTTATGTTTGCGGGTCCACTTTGCAGGGGGTGGGGTTTATCGTGCTCGTGAATTTGATGTGCATGCCTTTGCGCCTGTTAAGCAATCTATCATGGAAGCATTAAGAAATGAGTGGCAGGGTTTTTGTGGCCGCTATCACTTCTATGGAAAACATATTGGTAAGAAAAATAACAAATTGCTGATGCTTTTTGTCAATGGCCTCTTGGTAATCGGATTTGTTTTTCGTAGTTGTTTAGGCCTTGTTCCCAAAAGGTTGTCCAAAAAATCAAAAGTTAAATACGATAAATTGGTAAACTGACTTTAACTAGCGTCCCACCTAGCATCAATACGCATTTCTTGGTAACATCCCCCTGCGCCCTTAAGCGGTGCAAGTGGCTCATATGGTGGCCTTCCGGTCCCCTCGCAATGATAAACTATGAACCCCGCCAGGCCCGGAAGGGAGCAACGGTAATAGCGATCTCAGGTGCCGGGGTGTGGCTGGTAAGGCTGCCACCAATCTCGATGTGGTCATTATTCAGTCGCGAACTGCCAACCAACAGTAAACTGGGAAGAGAAATGGCATATCAAGTTTTTGCGAGAAAATTTAGACCCAAATCGTTTGCTAGCTTAAAAGGGCAAGAGCATGTCACGCGTGCCCTGGTTAATGCCATATCGCGTGGCGAACTACATCATGCCTATTTGTTTACCGGAACGCGCGGTGTTGGCAAAACCTCTGTCGCCAGAATTTTAGCGAAGTGTTTGAATTGTGAGCGCGGGATCAGTGCCACCCCTTGCGGAGAATGTAACGCTTGCGTGAACATAGATGCCGGGCGATTTATAGATCTGATTGAAGTGGATGCTGCCTCTCGTACCCGCGTGGAGGATACCCGTGAGCTATTGGAAAACGTTCAATATGCACCAACGAGCGGGCGTTTTAAAATCTACCTCATCGACGAAGTGCATATGTTATCAACGCATAGCTTTAATGCGTTATTAAAGACCCTCGAAGAACCACCAGCACATGTAAAATTTATTTTAGCAACCACAGATCCAGAGCGAATTCCTGTCACCGTTCTATCCCGCTGTTTACGTTTCATGTTAAAGCCCTTAACAGATGCAGAAATTGTAGTGCAATTAAAAGATATTTTATCAATCGAAAATATTAAATTTGAGGAACGAGGGTTACAAAGCTTGGCCAAAGTGGCCTCTGGCAGCATGCGTGATGCCTTGAGTTTGTTAGAGCAAGCAAATGCTTATGGTAATGGTGAACTAAAAACGCACATGATAGAAGAGATGTTAGGTCTTGGTTATCAGCGCTATTTACCAGATTTGCTAAGAGCCTTGGAAGCAAATGATGTTACGCAGTGTTTAACCATTGTCCAAGAGATGGCAATGATAGGGGCGGACTTTGAGCAAAGTTTGGCAACCATTTTGCAAATACTGCATGCGCTTGCAATAGCACAAGCGGTGAAGAGCGAAGAAATAGCGACCTTTGCCGAGCTTACTCCTGAGGAGTTTGCGCTTAAAGATAAATTTAGTCCCCAAGCGGTGCAACTTTTATACCAAATTGCCTTGATAGGTAAAAGAGATCTTAACCTTGCGCCAACGCTGCGAACGGGGTTTGAGATGATCTTATTACGGATGATGGCATTTAGGCCTAAAGAGACAGACACGGTGCCTGCTATCATGAATAAAACACAAGTTGCTGCGCCATTGTCAGTGCAAGCGCCGGTACCCGTTCCAACAGTGGCACCAAAACAAGCCTCAGAAGCGATATCACAAACTCCGGTACCAACAGCTGCACCGTTTGCCCCACAAGGGCAAGCGCCAACCATCAATAACAACGCACTTGATTGGATAACGCTTATCCCCAAGCTTTCACTCTCCGGACTTACGTTGGTGCTGGTTAAAAATTGCGTGCTGACCAAGTGGGATGGGAACGTAATGGAGCTTACGTTAGATGCTCAGCAAAAGGCATTTTTAAACGCAAGTCGTCAAGCCCAAATTCAAGAAGCCTTGCGCCAAGTTTTGGCTAACCCCTTAAAATTAAATATTGTTGTTGGCGAGGTAGGGGCGCTTTCTCCGAGCAAAGTAGAAGAGGCGCAAGCAATACAAAAAGAACAAAACGCCAAGGCTTCTATTGAGCAAGATAACGTAGTGAAAAATATTCTTTCAACTTTTGATGCAACCGTTGAGAAAATAACGGTGAAAGATACATAAGGAAAAAGTGTGGATAACAGTAAAGATTTTCAATCCATGATGGCAAACCTCATGCAAAATGCACAAAAAATGCAGGAAAACATGAAAAATGCTTATCAGGACATTACCCATAACAGTAACACCATTGTGCAAGGCAAAGCAGGCCCAGAACTCGTCGTTGCCCATGTGAATTTAAATATGCAAGTAACAGAATTAGCGCTTTCGCCTGCTTTATTTGAAGAAAGCAAAGAAGTGATTGCCCAGTTGATTACGGCCGCGGTTAACCAAGGGTTGCATCAAGCCAATGCAACACGCCAACAAGAAATGATGCAAAAAGCTAAAAATTTAGGACTCCCAACAGATTTGTTAGCGATGATGCGAGGATAAAGCATTGTCATTTAGCCCATTGCTAAAACAACTTATAGACGCTTTTCGTATTCTGCCTGGGGTTGGACCAAAGAGTGCCCAACGAATGGCATTTCATTTGTTAGAGCGTGACAGGGAAGGTGCACAGCGGCTTGCGCATTTAATGACTCAAGCGGTAAAGCAAATAGACAGGTGCGAACATTGCCGCATTTTATGTGAAAAGTCGATATGTTTTATCTGTAGTAACAAGCACCGCGATCACAGCATATTATGTGTGGTGCAAGGCCCATCGCATGTCGCAGCAATAGAACAAACAGGGGGGTACCCCGGCCTGTATTTTGTTTTATCAGGGCATTTGTCTCCTATCGACGGGATTGGGCCCCAAGAAATTGGTATAGATGTACTTGTGCAAAGAATTAAAACACAAACAATAAAAGAGGTTGTATTAGCAACAAACGCAACCGTAGAAGGTGAAGCAACCGCCTATTATATTGCTGATCTGGTTAAGGCACAGGGTATTAAAGTAACGCGCATTGCGCATGGTGTACCCATGAATGGCGAACTGGAATACATCGATGGGGGCACGCTGGCGAAGGCATTAATAGACAGAACAGTTGTATAGCATTCAAGACTATCATTATTAAATATCTTTAAACGAGAGGAAGCAATGAACGCAGTGGCAGATAAAGAAACGTTAGGTTTTCAAACAGAAGTAAAACAATTACTTCATCTAATGATACATGCTTTGTACTCTAATAAAGAGATCTTTCTAAGAGAGTTAATCTCTAACGCCTCTGATGCGGCAGATAAACTCCGTTTTGAGGCCATTTCTGATCCAGCGCTCTATGAGGGCGATTCAGAATTAGCCATTCATATTGCGTATGATAAAGAGGCAAAAACAATCACAATTTCTGACAATGGCATTGGGATGTCACGAACGGACGCCATTAACAATTTAGGCACCATTGCCAAATCAGGCACACAAGAGTTTTTAAAATCCTTAACCGGTGATCAAGTTAAGGATAGACATTTGATTGGTCAATTTGGTGTAGGATTTTACTCAAGCTTTATTGTTGCCGATAAAGTCACAGTGAAAACACGCCGCGCAGGTTTAGCTAAAGAAGAAGGGGTATGCTGGGAATCTACCGGAGAAGGGGATTACACGGTCGAAACGATAGAAAAAGCGAGCCGTGGAACAGAAATTACCCTACACTTAAAGCCAACCGAAGAAGATTTTCTCAATGGGTTGCGTTTAAGACATGTTGTGACTAAGTATTCTGATCATATTAATTTGCCTGTTTATATGAAAAAAGAAGACTATAGCGCGCTACTCAAAGGCGAAGAAGAAACTAAAGATAAAAAGCAAGATGACGAAGCAGAAGAAATCGTTAACCGTGCGAGTGCTTTGTGGGTAGTACCAAAAAGTGAAATCGAAATTGATGCCTATAAAGAATTTTATAAACATATCGCGCATGATTTTGAAGATCCCCTAACCTGGGCACATAATAAAGTAGAAGGTAAACTAGAATATACCACCTTACTTTACATCCCTTCGCGAGCCCCTTTTGATTTGTGGCAAGCCAATAAGCCTCGAGGCTTAAAATTGTATGTTAAACGCGTATTTATTATGGATAACGCCGAACAATTTTTGCCTAATTATTTACGTTTTGTGCGCGGTATTATCGATAGTAATGATTTACCTTTAAATATTTCACGTGAAATTCTGCAAAGCAATAAAACAGTCGATTCCATACGCACCTTTGTCGTTAAGCGTGTTTTAAGCATGCTGACTGATCTCACAAAAGAGGACAGCGACAAATATTTGCAGTTTTGGCGTGAATTTGGCTTAGTGCTCAAAGAGGGGCCAGCAGAGGATTTTGCTAACAAGGAAGCAATTGCAAAATTGTTACGCTTCTCCTCAACCCACACCAATGATGAAAAGCAAGAAGTTTCCTTAGATGACTATATTGCCAGAATGAAGGAAGGCCAAGAAAAGATTTATTATATTGCGGCCGACACCTTTAATGCGGCAAGACACAGCCCTCATTTAGAAATATTCAATGATAAAGGCATTGAAGTGTTATTAATGCATGACAGAATTGATGAATGGTTAATGTCGCACTTAAATGAATACGAAACGAAAAAATT
>CAZHSJ010000015.1:0-22254 GCA_964535225.1 Uncultured Candidatus Berkiella sp.
ACAAGCTTTAATGAGTTAAGAAGAGAAGCCCAAGAAGTTGAAAGATGGAATTTGCTACATCCTCATGAAAAGCAACGTAAAAATTACCTTCAAACATTGCTTGAACCAACCAAAGGGCCGGTTATTGCGGCAACCGATTATATGAAATTATTTGCCGATCAATTAACTCCCTTTATTGATAAGCACTACCGTTGCCTTGGCACAGATGGTTTTGGCCGCAGTGATACCCGCGAAACCTTGCGCCATCATTTTGAAGTAGACAAGTATTATATTGCTTACACCGCTATTAAAGCCTTGGTAGATGAAGGGGCGTTAAAACCAGAAATTGCAAAACAAGCAATGGAAAAATTCAAGATTAATCCTGACAAATTATCTCCGGTCATGGCATAAGAACAAGGGAGTCCTGTTTTGGCGACAATTAAAGAAGTAACAGTTCCTGATATTGGCAATTATGCTGATGTTGAGATCATTGAAGTAGCCCTAAAGTCAGGCGACACTGTTAAGACTGAGGATTCGCTTGTCACGCTTGAAACTGAAAAAGCGTCAATGGACGTGCCCTCGCCTTTTGCCGGCACGATTAAGGAAATGAAGGTTAAGGTAGGGGATAAAGTATCAAAAGGCTCCTTGATTGCGCTGATTGATGTACAAGAGCAAAAACAAGCATCCGTAACACAAGAAACGCAAGTCCAAGTAAAAAGTGAACCCGTTTTACAAAGCAAGGCACAAGAAGAACCAAAACAAGAACCGAAAGAAGAAACGATTACCGTCAGCGTGCCAGACACAGGTGGTGCTAAAGAAGTAGAAGTCATTGAAGTGCCGGTGAAAGTGGGCGATGAAATACATGCCGAAGATACTTTAATCACGCTTGAAAGCGAAAAGGCGAGTATGGATATTCCCTCGCCACATAAAGGCAAAGTTGAAAAGGTGTTAGTGAAAGTCGGTGATAAAGTCGCCCAAGGCACGCAGATTGTGGTGATGAAGGCGCTTATTATGCCAAGCGTTACCCCACAAGCCAAAGCGACAGCCCCTGTTGCATCCGCGCCTCCTCCTAAAGCTCCCATTGTGGCACCGCCTGCACCTTTAGCAACCACACCCGTTATGCATGATTTCTCCGGTGTACACGCAGGCCCAGCGACACGCCGTTTAGCAAGAGAGCTTGGCGTTGATCTTGCCAAAGTAAAAGGCTCAGGCTTACGTGGCCGAATTATGACAAAAGACGTGCAAGCTTTTGTTAAGTCCGTTATGCAAAATCTGCAATCTGGTGGTGGTTTTGCCATTGAAAAAGCGCCAGAAGTTGATTTTAGTCAATTTGGCGAAATCGATATCAAACCCTTAAGCCGCATTAAAAAATGGACAGCGAAAAATTTATCACGAAACTGGGTAAGCATTCCGCATGTAACGCAATTTGATGAGGCTGATATTACGGAGCTTGAAATTTTCCGTCAGGAGAACCAAGCTGCTGCCAAAGAGCAGGGCACAAAACTCACTCCCTTGCCCTTTATTATGATGGCGTGCGTTTCAGCGCTAAAAGCTTTCCCGCAATTTAATGCCTCGATTGCCCCCTCTGGCACTGAATTGGTGATGAAAAATTATTTCCATATTGGTTTTGCCGTGGATACACCCAATGGTTTAATGGTGCCAGTCATAAGAAATGTGGATAAGAAAACCTTGTATGATATTGCCAAAGAATTAGGCGAGATGGGTGTCTTGGCAAGAGAAGGCAAATTAAAAGCCGAACAAATGCAGGGGAGCAGTTTTACCATTTCTAGTTTGGGCAGTATTGGGGGTACGGCATTTACGCCTATTATTAATGCGCCCGATGTTGCCATACTCGGTGTGTCAAAGGTACAAATAAAACCGCTTTATATGAACGAACAATTTGTTCCAAGAAAAATATTACCCTTAAGCTTGTCTTATGATCATCGTGTTATCGATGGGGCGGAAGGGGCAAAATTTGCAGCTCATATAGCTTCTCAATTACAAGATATTCGAAAACTCTTACTGTAAGGTGAAACAATGGCAGACATTAAAGCGAAAGTTGTCGTATTAGGTAGTGGCCCTGGAGGGTATTCTGCCGCTTTTCGTGCCGCCGATTTATTAGGCGAAGGCGTAGTATTAGTTGAGCGATACGCTGAATTAGGAGGCGTTTGTTTAAATGTAGGCTGTATACCTTCTAAGGCACTTCTACATACCGCTGCTATTATCAATGAATCAAAAGAAATGGCAAAGCATGGCGTAGAATTTGGTGAGCCCAAAATCAATTTAGATAAAGTGCGCGGTTTTAAAGACGGTGTGGTCAAACGCTTAACCGGTGGGGTTAAGCAAATGGCGAAATTTAGAAAAGTGCAGGTAGTACAAGGAGAAGGTAAATTTACCGGACCTAACACCTTGCAAGTGAGTGGTGAAAATCCCTGCACTATTACTTTTGAAAACATCATTATTGCAGCCGGTTCTCGTCCGATTAAATTACCGTTTATGCCAGATGATCCACGCATTATTGATTCAACGGGCGCCTTAGAAATGCCTGATATTCCAAAACGTTTGTTGGTGATTGGCGGCGGCATTATTGGTATGGAAATGGCTACGGTTTATCAAGCCTTGGGCTCACAAGTTAATGTGGTGGAATTAACCGACTTTATTTTACCTGGGGTGGATAAAGATATTGCAACCCCGCTGTATAAATTTGTGAAACCCAAATATGAAAGCATTATGCTAGGGACTAAAGTGGTTGCAGCCGAAGCGAAAAAAGATGGTATTTATGTCACCTTTGAAGGTAAAGAAGCCCCCAAAGAACCACAGCGTTATGACAGAGTATTAGTCGCAGTTGGACGCACGCCAAATGGTAAATTGATTGATGCGCAAAAAGCAGGCGTTAACGTTGATGAGCGTGGTTTTATTCCGGTAGACAAACAACAACGCACGAATGTGCCCCATATTTTTGCGATTGGAGATATTGTCGGTAACCCCATGCTTGCGCACAAAGCCACCCCAGAAGGTCGTGTGGCGGCAGAAGTGATCGCGGGTAAGAAGCATTTCTTTGAACCAAAATGCATTGGTAACATTGCTTATACCGATCCGGAAGTGGCTTGGGTGGGCATTACCGAAGAGCAAGCTAAAGCACAAGGCCTAGATTACGACAAAGGCGTGTTTCCTTGGTTGGCCAGTGGCCGCTCCTTAGGATTAGGGCGCGAAGAAGGGATCACCAAGTTAATTTTCGATAAACAATCACACCGCTTATTAGGCGCTGGTTTTGTAGGCCCGCATGCTGGCGATTTAATTGGAGAAGTGAGTCTTGCGATTGAAATGGGTTGTATAGCCGAAGATATCGCGCTTACCATCCATCCTCATCCCACCTTGTCTGAATCGATTATGATTGCCGCTGAGATGTTTGAGGGCAGTGCAACGGATATGGTTAATAAGAAGAAATAGCTTCTTATCGCCTTCTTCCCTCAGTTATAAATTTGTAACTGAGGGGAGAAATCCTATTATGATCTAACCGGCTCATTGATGGCTTCATTATTAATACCAACAGGCCCAAAGAATTTTTGACCCAATGCGAGCAATCCGATAGCAACAGAAAGTCCCAAGATCATTTCAATGGACAAAAGCCTTCCAATTGCGGCGATTTTAGCAATGAACGTTAAGGCAATAAAACTACACAATAACGGCATAAAGCGCGAGGGGGTAATAAATAATTTACCCGAAAAATAAAGCATCATGGCTTGCAGAGCATAGTGAACAAAGCGCATCGGGTAAAAAGGAATTTCACGCTTAACAAATAAGTAAATGGGTTTTACCGTCTCTAAGAGCTGCATCGGGTGCAAAGTGGGAATAAAAGGAAATACTTGATACGCTCCCCATGCTATCCAAACCGCAATGCCAAGCAACGGCCATAAATTATCCTTTGTGCCCATAAGAAAGGAATTTTTAACAAAGCGAATGAGCTTGGGATAAAAAGGCATTAAGGGAAGGGCAACTAGCGCGCCTAAAAATCCGCTTGCGGTATTTAGGGCAATATCCAACAAAGAAGGGATCCGCGCTGGGTTATAGGTTTGTAATGATTCAATAAAGAAACTGACGCAAAAAGAAGTTAGCGTAGATAAGAATAAAACCTTCATTATTTTTTTTTCATGTAATAATAAATATCCGCTAGCAAATAATCCAAACGGCAAAAATAAAAGTAAGTTTTGCACTATATCAAATAGGAAAATATGATCTAGCCACCCAAAAAGAACAATAGAGAGCACATTCGCTTGCGGAAAGCGCCAATCGTGAAACGGATACAGTGCGCCATAAAATAAGAACACCGTAAACGATAATAATAAAAAAATAAGGTAAAGCTTTTCTTTTTTCATACTGATCAATCTACACTTATTGCGGCGCATTCTAATTATTTATAGAAAGAATGACAACTTAATATTATATTTTTACTACACTGGCAATTTTGTTAGATAAATAAACTTTTGCTAATTAATTTGCTAACTTTGTTTTTTTGAAAGCTTTTTATATTTCTAGCTAGAAGGCTTCATATTCCCTATAATGGGCAACAGTTTAGGGGGTTCATAATGCCACTTAAATCTTAAAATGCAACAAAAACATAAAGTTAAAACATGAATAATATCACCTTACTTGCCTTTATTTGCTATTTGGCCGTTGTTGTGACGATTGCGATTGTTGCATACCGAATAACCAGAAATTTATCGGATTTTGTTTTAGGGGGGCGCCAACTTGGCGGCCCAGTTGCAGCCTTGAGTGCGGGTGCTTCTGACATGAGTGCGTGGTTGCTCTTAGGGCTACCTGGTGCGATTTTTATGTTTGGCCTAAATCAAATATGGCTGCCTATTGGACTTACGATTGGTGCTTTCTTAAGTTGGCGTTTAATTGCTAAACCACTTCGTGTATTTTCTGAATTAGCAAATGATTCCCTTACGTTACCGGCATTTTTAGACAATCGGTTCTTTGATACCTCCGGTGTGATCCGTGTCATGCTGGCATTAGCGACCTTAATCTTTTTTGCCTTTTACACCGCTTCGGGCCTGGTTGGTGGGGCTATGTTGCTGCAACGATTTGATATTTCTTATGAAGAAGCGCTCATTCTTGGAACGACGATTATTGTTGCCTATACCTTTATTGGTGGTTTTTTAGCCGTGAGCTGGACTGATTTTTTTCAAGGGACCTTAATGTTTATTTGTTTGCTGGTAGTCCCCTTTGTGGCTTCAAGTGAATTTGGGGGCTGGGATAAGACCCTCGACATTATTACGGCGGCAGGCCCACATCGCTTAAAGCCTTTTCATGAGTTTGACGGCTTGTTATTTGTTAACCTCATGGCATGGGGCTTAGGGTATTTTGGGCAACCTCATATCCTGGTGCGCTTTATGGCCGTTAAAACAACCAAGGATATCATCACGGCAAGAAGAATTTGCTTATCCTGGATGAGTTTGTCTTTACTGGGTGCCGTGTTAACAGGCTTCGTCGGCATTGCTTACTTTTATGAGAAGCAAATCGATCCGGAATCTATTTTTATTGTTTTTTCTCAAACCCTATTCTCACCTTGGTTGTCGGGGATTCTTTTTGCGGCAATCTTATCTTCCATTATGTGTGCTATTGATTCCCAAATGCTGGCCTCAAGCAGTGCCTTAACTGAAGATCTGTATCATCGGCTGTTTCGCAAAAATGCTAGCCAAAAAGAATTAGTCTGGATAGGCAGAATTGGCATTATTGTGATTGCGCTCATAGCAATGAGTTTGGCGAACTTTCCTGAGAGCTCTGTTATTAAGTTGGTGGCTTTTGCCTGGGCAGGCTTAGGTGCCTCATTTGGCCCTTCTGTCATTGGTGCCTTATTCTGGCGAAAGATGACTAAAAGAGGCGCCGTTTTAGGGATCGCCCTAGGGGCCGTCACCGTGGTTATTTGGAAATTAAATAGTACCCAAGGGGGTATTTTTAGCTTGTACGAAATAATTCCTGGATTTTTCTTTGGAACACTGGGGGTAGTGGTTGGTAGCTTAACAGGCAAACCTCCCAGTAAAGAAGTATTAACGCAATTCGATAATGCCTGGACACTCATCCGTACAAAATAATTAAGCGAACGTTAAGGTAAAAAATGCTCAACTCAGAATTTGATTTAGTGCAGGACAGTCTTCGTCAAGCGATTAATGAACATTATCGAATAGATGAAACCCGTGTTGTAAAAGAACTTATCAAAAATGCCGAAATCTCTGACGAATGTGTTGAAAAAATTCAACACAATGCAAAAAAGCTCGTTGAAAAAGTGCGCGAAACGAGGCTTTCGCAGAGTGGGCTTGATGCTTTTATGTTTCAGTACGATTTATCCAGCGACGAAGGCATTGCCTTAATGTGTTTGGCCGAAAGCTTGTTACGTATTCCAGATAAAGAAACTATCGACAAACTCATTCGCGATAAATTAGTCGGGGGAGATTGGCAATCTCATTTAGGAAAAAGCCAGTCTCTTTTTGTGAATGCAGCAACGTGGGCATTAATGCTAACAGGAAAGTTGGTTGCCCCAAGTGCAATGGCAAGACAACAACAAGAAAATACACTCACCAGTACCCTAAAGCGTCTTGCCAGCAAAGGGGGGGAGCCCATTGTACGCAAAGCGATTAAGCACGCTATGAAAATTTTGGGTCGTCAGTTTGTAATGGGGCGAACCATAAAAGGGGCATTGAAACGCGCTAGAATAAAAGAAGAAAAAGGTTATCGATTTTCATTCGATATGCTGGGTGAAGCGGCTTATACCGCAAATGATGCCCAAAAATATTTAGCAGCTTATGAAAAAGCGATTGCCGCTATTTATGAAGTCAGTGAAGGAAGAGGCCCCATTGAGGGTCCCGGGATCTCTGTTAAGCTTTCGGCCTTGCATCCTCGGTTTGTCATGGCAAAAAGAGAGCGCTTATTTAAAGAATTACTCCCCACCTTAATGGGCTTAATCACCCGGGCTAAAGAGGCCGATATAGGGTTTACGATTGATGCAGAAGAAGCACATACTTTAGACATAAATCTAGACTTAATCGAAGCAGTTGTGGCAAGCGGCATTATAGGCAATTGGAAAGGCTTTGGCCTGGCTGTACAAGCCTATCAAAAGAGGGCTTCCTTCGTGATTGACTGGCTAATTGCATTAGCGCGAAAACACAACGTTACGCTCAATGTGAGATTAGTAAAAGGTGCCTATTGGGATACAGAAATAAAACTAGCGCAAGTGCAGGGTTTCCCAGGTTATCCCGTTTTTACCCGTAAAGTGACTACCGATCTTAATTATATTGTCTGTGCTAAAAAATTATTAAATGCCAGTGATGTTATTTATTCTCAATTCGCAACGCATAATGCGCTTACCTTATCTACGGTACGTGAGCTTGCCAGTTTAGCCAATGTGGGAGCGTATGAATTTCAATGTTTGCACGGGATGGGAGATGCGCTGTATGACCAAATCCTGACTGCTAAAGACAAAACACCGTGCCGAGTGTATGCCCCCGTTGGTACGCATGAAGACTTGCTTGCCTATTTGGTAAGACGACTGCTGGAAAATGGTGCCAATACCTCCTTTGTAAACCGAATTATCGATGAAAAATTGCCGATAGATGAGATGATTGCGCATCCTGTGCATACAGTTCAATCTTTGGATTATATTCCCCATCCAAAAATTCCCTTACCTAAAGATTTATTTTACCCGCAAAGACCGAATTCTCGTGGAGTGGATTTAAGTGCACCTTTTGAATTTTACCCTTTGGTGACAAAGATTAATAAGCCACATAATTTGTATCATGTGCAAGCAAGTGCGCAAGAAAACAAAACCAGTATTGAAACGCAAGAGCGTTATTCACCTATTGCTAAAAATGTACATTTAGGAACCGTCTCTCTTGCTACGAAAGAAGTCACTGCCACAACAATTGAACGCGCTTATAAAGCTTTTAACACATTTAAAATGTGGGATGCAAAAGCCCGAATTGATTGTTTGCATAATATGGCAAAACTCTTAGAACAGCACCAAGTAGAAATGCTTAGTTTGCTCGTTTATGAAGGGGGAAAAACGTTAGATGATGCCGTAGGTGAGTTAAGAGAAGCCATTGATTATTGTTATTATTATGCCTATCAAGCTAAAGTACGTTTTGCGCGGCCTGAAGTATTACCTGGCCCCACGGGCGAATTAAACCAATTGAGTTTGCATGGGCGAGGTATTATTGCTTGCATTAGCCCTTGGAACTTTCCTTTGGCTATTTTCTTAGGTCAAGTAACTGCCTGCTTAGCAGCAGGGAACTGTGTTATTGCCAAACCGGCAACGCAAACGCCAATTATAGCATCACGTGCAATAGCTTTATTACACGAAGCGGGTTTTGTGAACGATGTGGTTCAGCTTTTACCCGGTAGTGGCGCCGTCGTTGGAAACGCCTTGGTAAACGACAACAGGGTAAAGGGCGTCGTGTTTACGGGTTCAACCGATACAGCGCGCGCTATAAATCAAAAACTCGCAGCAAGAGAGGGGGTTATCGTTCCTTTCATTGCAGAAACGGGTGGCCAGAATGCCATGATTGTTGATTCAAGTGCACTTCCCGAGCAGGTTACTCAAGATGTTATTACATCCGCTTTTAGGAGCGCAGGTCAACGCTGCTCTGCATTAAGGGTTTTATTTGTACAAGAAGATGTTGCTGATAAAATTATTAACATGATCATTGGTGCCATGGCCGAGCTTAAAGTAGGGCATCCAGGTAGCCTGGCTACGGATGTTGGTCCTGTGATAGATGAAGCAGCCAAGGCACAACTACATGCACATGCTGTAAAGATGAAGGAAAAGGCTACTTTACTGTATGAGATCCCTTTAAGTACTGATAGTGAAAAAGGATCATTCTTTTCACCGCGCATTTTTGAGATCCCAACCTTAGATATTCTTACCGAAGAAGTATTTGGCCCAATATTACATGTGGTGAGATTTAAAGGCGCTCGTATAGATGATGTCATCGCCCAAATTAATCGAACAGGTTTTGGTTTAACGTTAGGGATCCATAGCCGTATAGATGAAACAATAGACTACCTCATTGCACGTTTAAATGTCGGTAATATGTATGTTAATCGTAATATCATTGGTGCTGTGGTTGGTGTGCAACCTTTTGGTGGTGAGGGATTGTCTGGCACGGGCCCTAAAGCAGGTGGCCCCTATTATTTACCCCGATTAGCGACAGAGCGCACGCTTTGCATTAACACCACCGCCTCAGGTGGTAATGCTTCCCTTATGTCTTTAGAGGAAAATTAATAAGACGATAAAGACAAATAAGAACAACAACAGACAAATAATATATAAAGAGCGGCTTAATAAGCAGATTCATTATAATAACAAATCTAAAATAAAAGCCGCCCGTAATCCATAATGCCTTATAAATCACCATCAGATTTGAAATAGGTAACGAGGGGGTATAAATAGACAAAAAAACCATTTGTATAAGGTAAAATCCCCCTAGTGCTATGAACAGGGCAATGATATATCTAAATCGAAATAAAAAAGTGACTAGCTTTATCATGCTGATTTAATATACAGTTAAATGGATTGGGTTATACTTACTAGAAATCATAGTGGGGAATTTATGAGCTCAAATGGTGATTTAGAAAAATTGTTCTTAGCAATGAAATCCGAGCTTGATGCCAAGGGCGTAATGCTGGAGATGCCACATTCCTCTATCAAAGCACTTGGAACAGAGTTTACCCATTTTGAATCAACTAAATTGGTAGCAAAATTTAAATATAACCCTAAATTTAATAATCCCTTTAGGAGTACGCAGGGCGGAATAATTAGCGCTTACCTTGATGAGGTTTTTGGGCCTTTGTCCTTTTTAATAGCAAAAAGACCCGTCGTTACCCTTGATCTTAACACTTCCTTTATTCGCCCCTTTGTAGAAAAAGATGAGTATGTTATTGTTGCCGCAGAGCTTGTTTCGCAAACCAAAACAATATTAATCATGAATGGCACAGTAAAAACAAAAGATGATAAATTAATAGCCATTGCGACAACCCACTCATTAATATTAACAGATGAGCAGCTTTCTAGAAAAACCGTATAAGCGAACAGCATGAGGTAAAAAGTAGCGTCGTTTTGTTGTAAATCCTCGATATAATTTTTCATACACATTCCATTTACTGTAAAACCTTTATCCCCTTTAAACTGTCGTACAGATAAGCCTAATCTTAATAGCCTTAGAAAGGTGTAGTCGCACGTTCTAGGAGGTGATCTATGACGATGCTCGGAAATAGAGAAGAATTAAATGCCTATATAGATGATTTAGTATTTAATCGCCAAGCACATGAAAAAGATGAGCCCTTGCAAGTGGCGGGCGCGCTTATCTACGCTATACAAACGAGAGAATTCTTTAACGAAAATTTCGCCTATTATTTAAAAAACATTTCCTATGCTGAAAAAAAGCAAATTAAAAAAATAATTGATTTTTACATGAAAACGGCAACAGAAAGCCAAAAAGGATTATTTAAAAAACTGACGGATGGGCTACCCAAGGATAGAGTTGCTAAACAAAATGAAGAACGACGGCTGCAAGAAAAGATAGTTCAAATGGAAAGTGATGAGGACTTTTTAAAAAATGTGGGCAATGTCATGGATGAGCTTAAAGTAAAGCTTGGAAATGAACTAAGAAAAACCGTTGTTAGCATGGACAAGGTGAAGGAACATCTGGATAAAATTGCCGAATTACAAGCTAGACTTAGAAAACTATCAGAGTCTAGTCCAAAAGCAAGACGTATTGCAATAAATGTGTTAGATGATCCACAGAAAATTCAGGATAGATTAACTGAAATTGATAATTTTCGTGAACAAATGATGTCTGAAAATATTACACCAGAAGAGTTAAATAAAATTCAAGATAGACTTTCTAGTAATAAATATGGTTGTAACCATGTTGGCGTAGTAAGAGATCAAGCAAAAGAAGTGCACAAAGAGCTCCTTGAAATTCGCCAAGCTAAGCTTGATAAAGAAATTCAAGCGTTAGGTGAAAATCCTAGCACATTGGCTTTATTAAATGCACATAAAAAATGGGATAACAGAGCGCGCTATGTAAATGAAAAATTTGGCGACCTAAAACCTGAGTATATCCGAGAAGGGTTTTATGTGATGCACACACCCATGAGCGAAGGGGAGAAAAATGATATAAAAATGCATGTTAATATTGCCCCAGAACAAGCGGCTATTGCAATGGATATTATAACGCAAATGGCGAAAGATGAGAAATATGAAAATCTTCTCCATGAATTTAAAATTGGCGACATTGAATACATTCAAGACAGAGTAGCAAAAAATAATCAAATAGTGAACGAGAAATTAATAGCACTATTTCAAGGTAACGAAAATATTAATATTCCGGCACTCATAAAAGAATTAAAGGAAAGTAGTGACAAGGAAGCTGTTATGAAAAATTGTGTGGCACAATTGCCAGAGGAAAAGCGCGAGTCTGCCCTGCAAGCACTTCGCGCAATCGTCGGTAGTGAATTAGGGGCTGTTATATCAGGCGAGCGAATTTTAAATGAAGCCCTATTTACGATTTACTTTCATAAAGATATGCAAGGTGAAAAATTAAAAGAATTTACAGAAGAATTAAGTAAGAAATTACAAGAACACGGTGTTCAGCCAAAAGCCCCAGAGCAATTTGCCAAAACCGATATACCAATCAATGGTTACTGTGGAATTACCATCGATCACGTCATGGAGAATGGTAAAAAAATCTATCTTGAGGGTGACAACCCTAAACACGTTCAAATGCGCAATAAAGCGTTACAAAGTAATCCGCTAACACGCGAAATAATGCCTAAAACACTACTTGTTTCAGAGCATGTTATGAAATTAGAAAAAATGGCGCTGCATGAAGATCCCAAAGATAGCAATGGGATGAGCGCCTTTGCAGTAAAGGGCTTATCTGAAATGGATTTATCCGAACGAGTTGCTTTTGCAGGCCTGTTAGTGAGCGAGCGGTTTAAACAAACGGGGAATGTTAACCTTGTTTATCGTAACCCAGATATGTTTAGCAAATGGGTTGTTAAAGAAATATTTAATCAATTAGATTTTCCAGTTAAAATTAGTGAAAAAATTGAATTTTTCAAATTGGTTGAAAAAGCAACCGGTACACCACCAGATGAACAAGCTAAGACTGAAATTAAATCATTATTCACAGATATAAAACCTGAAAACAAAGAAATGATAGTGAAAATGCTTTTACCCTTTTATCATGACTATCTTAACACTGTTTTAAGTGAATTTGATAAAAACTATAAAAATGATGAAAAGCTACCCAAAGATGAACAGCGCCAACAGTATTACCAAGCAAGGCAAGACAGGCTCAATGAAGCCAAAAAACAATTTTTAGGCCATGTTTCTTTTCCCTTTGTTGAGTCATTAGTATTTGAATTGCAAGAAAAAGATGATTTTTCACCAAATCGAAAAGCAAAATTAGCGCAAGGTTTTAGATCTTTACGCGAACAAGGGGTGATGGATTCTTTGCTGCATTCATTAGATGAGGCAAATCAAGGCTATACCCCACAAACCGTGTCATCGCAAATCATCGAAAAAGCATTCACTGCATTTGAAAAAGGTAAAAAGGAATATGATGAGGTTTGGAAAAAGCATCATCGTGAGAAAATGGTGCCAGTTGAACAACGCGCTACTGAACTTTACAAAATTGTAAATAAAATCGCTTCAAGCTTTCCTGATGGCAGCGAAGAAAAAGCAAGGTTTGAACGCATTGCCGGTTCCATTGAAAATATTAAAACTGAACTTGACCATAAACTCTTAAGAGGCGAAGTTATTACGGATGAAGATGTTAGTCACGTTCAAGCGCTATTGACGACGATGATGCAGTCAGTTAAACAATCAATAAATTTGACTGATCAACGTGGAGAGAGTTTATTGCATCAAGCAATTAGAGACGGCAAAAAAGATCTGGTTGAGGCCTTATTAAAAGCAGGTGCTGATCCACGAATAGAAACAACGCATTATAGCCGGGGTGTTTTTGGTGCATTAAAAGAGGCGTTTACAGGTAAGGGTAAATTTTTTGACAACCTTACAAAACCTTCCCCAATATCGGCTATAGAATTTGCAAGAAAACAAGGAAATGGGGAAATTATTCAATTGCTGCAGGAGAGAGAAAAGGAACTCAACACTGGTAATACAGAAGATCAACTTATGGTTGAGCAGTTAGAGGTAGTCTTGGATTTAGGTAAAAAAGAAGAAGTCGTAATTCTAGGGCAAGAAGGGGCTAAACCACCTCTAGTACAAGATTTTCAACAAAAACGTGAACCAAAGCAACCGGAGCCAACCCCCTTTGTAGCTGGTTGGGTAAGAAAGATTGAAGAGGAGCTTGTAAAACTCGGGCAAGGAACCTATACCTCTAAGCAAAATAATGCGGCAATATATGCACTAGAGAGAATTAAAAATTATATGAATAATCATCCAGAAATAGGTCCGCTCAATGATAAATTGTCATCTATTATTGGCGCAATTCGCAATGAAGCGCTTTATCATTTTCCTCAATCCGTTATTTCGATTATCAATGAGATAGATAAAGGTAACCTTGCAATAGAAAAGCAACCACTGCAAAACCTCGTTGGTGATAAAACCCCATTTATACAGCAATGGGAAGCAAAGATTGAGGAAATGAAACAGCAAGTAAAAGTGTCAGATTATTTATGGAATTCCGTTACCGATCTCTTAAAAAATAACCCTGCGGCATCTGAAGAAAATTTAGGACGCTTACCTACTGTTTTGGCTAGAATTAAAACAGAAGCAGGTGATACTGCGCCACCGGAATTTAAGCAGATGCTAAAGGCAATAAGTGAAGGTAAATCGCCAGATCAAATGAGAGAAGAACAACAAAGAAAATATAAATAATTTTGAGATATTAATCAAAAGTTTCATTATTCGCATTAAATATGTTGGTAACTCTGCATCTTGTACCATTTTCAAAGGCAAGGGACATTTTATTCATATCTTCTATTACCAGAAGGGCTGGAGTTCCATTGGCTACTTCTTGGCAATTATAGGTTTTTAAGGTGATACTTTTTCCGGCTATGGCATAAAGATCGCGGTTTTGCAAAGTAACTGTCACATTATGTTCTTCAGCAGCCATAACAACACAGGGAAACAGGCAGATTACAATGGATAGTAGGGATGTGTATTTCATGCTTTATACCACCATTTTGTTCAGTTAAAAGATAATACCTCAATTGAATAAATATAAACTAAATACAACAAAAAGGCGTGTACCTGCAGATAAGACCTTACTTCCTACTCCATTTTGGGGTGTATTACTTCATCATTGTTGTTCATTTCAATCTGGGAACTCGCTTTTCTACATGAACTAGTTGCTTTATAACAAGAGAAAAACAGTATGGGCGGCACAACAGAAAAGCAACCGATAAGTGAACCTGCGCACGCAACTGCTTTTTCTGTGAGTTGGGGTGAATTAGGATCGAATATTTTTTGAAGCGTTTGTAGCATTATGTTGTTTCCTTTGCTCAAAGTTACCATGACAATGAGCTTTTAGCTAAGTAACTTGGGATTATTATTATTGATGCAATATTAATTTAAATCCCAAGCCTTAGCTACAATTATTACTTGCTACACTTCATTACATCACGGTTTTTATCAAACACGTTAGGGCTGGCTCTAAAGACGGCACTCATCTTTTTAGGCAGCATGAGTAAATTTTTAGGGTCAAGCTCTTCTGCCTTATCTTCTTCATCATCAGTAATAAGCCCAGCAAAGCTATCGATTAAGTCTTTAAGGCGCGCAGCACTTGAGGACAATAATGGATCTTTAGGTGGCCCACACTTCTTTTTGAGCCCTTTTATTTCTTCCTCAAGATCTCTCATGTTCAATTTTAACGCTTTTATTTTTTGCATGGTATCTTGTTTGTCATCAATTTTGTACAGATCAATTATTTTCTCATATTCAGCAATTTTGCCTTCAATGATTTTTTTATCTTTTCTTTTAGCGCCATCAAGTAGTTTTTTTTGCTCACTTATTTTGGCCTGATATTCCCTTATTTTATCTCGATAAACCTTTCGAAGGCTTTTTAAATTTTCCAATTCTTTTTGAAGGGAGACTAATTTCACTTCTTTCATGGCGATAATTTGGCTTGCATAGCTTTTCTCAAAATCATTTGAAAAGCATTCACTTAGCAATAGCTGAGCGCTAATGTCATTCAGTTTTAGGATTAACGGCAGCGTATGTTTAGGATCATTATTTATTAGCTTCTCAAAATTAGGCCCAAGGACAATTCCTAAGTTTTTCGCATTCATTTGATTGACGTTCTGGTAAGCTAAGGCTTGTTTTGCAAGTTGTAAATAAGTATAAATCACTTGGCCAGAGACATGTTCAATTTCATCTGTTGAGGTAATTAACTGATGAACAAAATCTTTTAATAAAGCTGCACCTTTTTCAGTATTTTCCTTTTCAAGGTTTTTCTTAAGTTCTTCTACAATAGAGGAGTTAGGTGAAAGGAGTTTGCTCTGTTCAAAAACTAGCTTAAGGGCAGAAAGATAATCATGGATGGGAAAATTTTCAGTATTTTGTACTGCACCAGCACGAAGCTCTTTACCTTGAAGGATATTTCCAACAATCTCTTGTGCCGCCAAATGTGTCCCTGGCACACGAAACACCCCTTCTTTTAAAAAGATCTTTGAGTTTTCTTGTAAGTGGATTCTGATTTTATTAAATACTTGAGATACTTGGTTTGCCGTATACATCTTCAGCTCTCCAGATTGGTGACATATTTTTAACATAGTTCAAGATAGGTCACTCATCTACTGCTTATATACTCATTTTGTTTGAGTCTTAGGCATCGACCACTGGGTGCCCAAAGGTGGGCTGTTTATCTGAAAATAAGTGAATTTAGGCGATTTTATGCGTATCGTTCACAAATTGACGACAAGGTGGATTATGCGCGTATTACATACAAACGAAACTTTACAAGTAAGCGGTGCTCAAGATGAAACTTTTAATGGGTTTCTGATAGGCTCCGTGGCAGGCTTCTTTATAGGTTCTTTCGCTGGTCTTAAGTTAATTACCAAATATCCCGTTATAGCAATTTCTTCTCATACCATGGAAAACACGCTAAAGGCAGCGGTAATAGGTGGTACCGTGATAGGCGGCGTCATTGGCACCATGGTTGGTGTTATTCTAGAAGATGAACAAACACTATTTTAAAGGTTATTATTTTATCGCAACTATTTTTATTTCGTAAGAAGAGATATCTTTAATTTCCTTTGTGCTAAGCGGAATGTTAGAGCAGCGTATGGGTTGGCTTTTAGCCCCTTTGGGGACAAAAATGTTTCCAGCACTTTTTGCAACTAACCCTACTTTATCTTTTAGCATCAGTTGATAATGAATATGCGCATTATCCTCTGTTAAATTATCAAGTACAAATTCTCCAACAACGACATCTTTATAAGTATGATCATCGTAAATATGCGAATGATATAAACACAGATCGCCTGCAATTTGATTGTTTTTTAACGCAAGCCCAATATTTTTGCTATGTATTTCCTCTGAGTTAATTTTAAGCTTTATTTTTCCCGTTTTACTAAAGTGGTTGTGTTCCTTAGCGCTTTTTGATTGTGTTTCGCTAGATTTTGCATAAACGGTATTGACTAAACTTAGGATTAAGCAGAGGATGAAGATAGATACAGTCCTTGTTTGCATAATTATTCCTAAACGCTCAAACGTGAAATGGCACTTCTCTTAACTGTAGGATACTTTTCTAACTTGAAAAAGGGGATAGCCACCCAGGAGTTACACTAAGGTTTGTTCTATACTTAAAAAATCACAGTTTTCTACCCTTATTGCTAGAGCATGGAAATGAGTATGCTTAAATTTAAATCCTTGGAAAAATTTACAGCCATTGCATTCGCTTTTGTTTTTATGCTGATGTTTCAATTATCATCGAGTGCCCAATCTATGTCAGATGATACTGTTATTGTACCTTTGCTCGTTATAGACGAAGATCCTGGTTTAACCATGCCGGGTCGGTTTCGTACCACTAAAGATGAATTCACATCGAGTGAAAAGTCACCTTCCAAAGCAGGCCTAGATAGGCTTCAAGCTGCTGCTAGTGCGCAATTTTCTAAAACTACCTTGGAAAATGCCTTAAAGAAAATTGATGGTCCGGTGTGGATAGTGGATTTACGTCAAGAATCCCATGGCTTTGTTGATGGTATGCCTATTAGTTGGTATAGCAAAGGTAACCAAAGCAATGCGGGTGAAAGTGATGATAATTTAGTCAGACAAGAGCAAATGCTTATTAACGATGTGAGAAGACAAGGCTCTATCTTGGTTTCACAGATTTTAAAAAAGAAAGAGGGCGTCATTACTAAGTCTCGCCCCATTGATATTAAAGTGAAGAATGCGCAAATTGAGGCATCCTTAGTTACCAATCTTAATTTAGGATATATTCGTTTAGGGGTGTTAGATCACAATCGTCCCAGCGACGCAACGGTGGATCATTTTTTAGAATTCACCAAAACCTTACCTGAAGAAGCGTGGCTCTATTTTCATTGTCGTGGTGGACGGGGGCGCTCAACGACCTTCATGGTTATGTATGACATGATCAAAAATGCAAAAAAAGTGTCTTTGGAAGACATTGTTAAGCGACATGCCTTGCTCGGTGGTAGCGATTTATTTAATCTTAAAACCGACGATGATGAAGTGTGGAAACAACCTTTTATTGACGAACGCAAAGCTTTTATTACTAAATTTTATAACTACGCAAAAGACAGCCGTGGCTATGGTAAAAAAACCTGGACTGAATGGTCAAATAAGCACTGAATGCTGAAATAACGGTTCAGCACATTTCATGGAACGCCCCTTCCCGTATCAATTGCAGGACATGCTTCGTCAATTTTGCGTTATTTATAAATTAACAACGCATGTTTCGCCATATTTTCTAAAGAAGACTTACAAAACAGAGCTATTTGCTTTTTTAGCTCTGCTTTATCTTGAATAGGTTGTTTATCCTTATCAAAAGCATGCATACGACCCGCATCAATTTCTGTTTCAATGGCGTTCTCAAGAAAGGGAAGGTCGTGTGTGCCATCTAATAATGGTAACAACACTTTTGTTACGGGATCTAATCCAATCGGTTCATGGCGTCGATTTGTCACAAAATTTTGCATTTTGGCTTGATAACGCGCAAGCGGGCAGGCGATAGGTTTTTCTGCTATCTCTGTGGTGTATAAAGGTGGGTAGCTTGATATATTGATAAGTCCTGCAAAAGCCGAACGCATGATGTTTAAATCATCATTTAAATAGCGTTTTACTAAGGCGATATCGCTGATATTAGCTTTGTTCATTACTTTATCGCACAACTCATTATAATGCATTGGTTTTAGCTGGTTTTGGTACAATATGAAAAGTGCTATTTGTGAAATTTTGTTTTTTACTTTAAGGGTAATGGCACCATGCGTGAACCCCATCTCAACACCATCTTGAATAGTATTTTCACTAAAATTAGGATCTGTAGGTTTGCCCATAAACTGCAAATAGAAATTCTCAATATCATGCGTTTTAAGAGAGCGGTTGACTTGCTCTTCTTGATGACACAGTAACGTACATCGAAAACGCTGATTACGAATGTAATCCATATATTGACCAATAATAATAATATTATTAATTTTATTCAGTTCTTTAGAAAACTGTGTTGGTAGATTATCTGTGTACATGGTGGGTAATAGCGCATCAGACAAATACGATAAACCATGTGAATTTGCCGCTTCCATAAACTGATAAAAGTAAACAGGTTGATTAAAAGAAGATAAATGTTCATGTAACAAGTAACTGTCAGGTTGCTTTGACAATAACGCAATTTCTCCTTTTAGAAACATGGCGTAGGGGGAGTGATCTTCCATAAGCCCGTCTGTAATAAATTTGAGTAACGCTCTTGCCTGCGTTGCTTTTGTGGGGGGATCTTGAATGTTTTTAGTGTGCCAAAACATCATGTCTCTCACACTGTTAACCATGTTCCATCCAGGAAAGGTGTTGTAACTTACATAGGCAACCCCATTGCTATTAAGGTTTTCTTTGCAAATGCGCAAAATAGCTTCACGCACTTCATCATTTACCCAAGAGTAAACGCCATGACAAATAATATAATCAAATTTACCCTCTTTGCTGGTAAATTCGCTAATGGATTGATGTTGTAAACGGATGTTATTGATATTGAGATCGTTAATCGTTTTTAGCCCCATTTGCACTTGTTTATCGGCTAAATCAATGCCAACAAATTGTGCATTGGGGTAATGGTAGGCCATCGGGATAAGGTTGCCACCACTAGCACAACCTAATTCTAGTATTCGGGCTTTTTCAATGGCAACGGGCTTGAGTCCAAAGAGCTTAGCCAAGGTATAAAGGTGGGCTGGGTGGGTATGGCTAAATGCAAAGCTCTGGTAGGGCGCGTTATTATATTCTGCTTCTAGCAAATCAACTTTTTTTTCACTCATTGTCGTGCTCATCAAAAGGGTGTAGTTGCTTCTATACTACCTTAATCTTGCGTATAGGCAAAAGCGAGAACCCTAGATAGTTAACATACAAACAAAAGGGTGGTAAAATTAAAAGATGTAGGTAAAACATGTCATTATTGTATTTACAAGGGAGCCTGTTTTACTTTGGCCAGTATAACCATATGCCCCAGATGGTTACGATATGGTGACACATAGTACAACATACGTTACACAGGCGTTTTCGCGAAGTGAAGATTGTGATAAGCAATTGCAGCTACTTGTCGATGAAATAAATAATTATCTTTATCATGTTGGTCATCATTGGATATTTTTAACGTTGGGAAGATCTCATTTTCAAAAATGTTGTCGATCCTGGGTAAGAGTGTATACGCATCTTGATAAATTTTTACAAGATCCACGAACTAATTATTCTTTATTAATGATTATCATTGAGCATGAAAAGAGAAGGTTTCCGCAAGGATCCTTTTATGCCAAAAAATTAGCAGAACTTGATCAGTTGCTTAGCCTTGGCCCCGCATTTTCTATCACCATCATTCATTAATAATATCTTCCAACAATCATCCAGCCAATAATAAATAGCAATGTTATGTAGGATATAAAATAGCCAAAAGAAGCTATCCGATGACGTTTTGCTAATTTTTTTTGATCCATAGAGGAGATAATGAAATGGGCGTGCTTATTTAACCCCGATTTGCTAATAAGATGATGCGTTTCATGGGTTTGCGGATCGGTTATCGTTGAAAAATTACCGGCTACGTATAGGTAGGTATCTTTTTCCATACGCCACTCTGTGTAACGATAGTTACCAAAAGCACAAATAATCCGCCAAATAAAATTACGAGGCTTTCCGTTAGGGTACTTGTTAAAGCCTCGCCAGGTATCTTTTAGTGCACAAGTAATTTGGGCACCTTCTGGATTAACGACACTTTCGCCTGTGTCATCAACAAGTTTAAAAGGTTGCATAGATTCACCTTGTTCTTGGCGATACCATTTATCTTTTACCCCTTTATCAATGGTATAGCGGTACCAGGTGCATGGCAGCTTTGAGAGCGGTGCAACAAGCGGTGATATAAGGTATTCATGTTTCCCCTCTATTTCTACGTACCCTTGTGCAGCAGAGCGAATTTTAGCCGTTGGCAGATCTTCAATGGCTCTTGCTTTTTTAAAGTTTTTATACCATTGAAAGAAAAAGTAGAGAGCAAAGAGGCTAAAAAAAGTAAGAAACACGAGAAAGGCGATGTCTGGAACTTGTTTAAGACTGCTGGCATTTAAACTAAACTGATGTAAGGTGGCAGGTAAGTTGGTCATGCTTTAAATTGAGCGCTTACATCGACATCGGTTAGTTCGTTGCTTGCAAATTCTAAGGTATCCAGATGCTTAAAGCCAAAGATTTTAGCCACAATGATATCGGGAAATTGCTCAATACGGATATTATTGAGCGTCACACTCTCATTATACAGTTCTCTTCTGTCGGCAATGGTGTTTTCTAAACCTGAAACTCTCTTTTGTAAATGATTAAAAGTATCATTGGTTTTTAAGTCCGGGTAATTTTCAGCAAGTGCAAATAAATTACCTAAGGTTCCCTTTAAAAAAGCTTCCGCTTGACCCATGGTAGGAATATCACCAGATTGGCGTGCGGCAACGGCTTTTTGTCTTGCTAGGGTTATTTTTTCAAGCGTTTCACGCTCATATTGCATGTATTGTTTGCAGGTTTCGATAAGTTTGGGGAGTTCATCGTGTCGCTGTTTAAGTAAAACATCGATATTCGCCCATGCTTTTTTGGCATTGTTTTTGAGGGTTACTAAGTTATTAAACAGGACAATAAAATAGATTAGGGCAACCCCGCCAATACCCATTAAAACGTAATTTCCTACAGATGATAGGTCCATCGGTGCCCCCCATACATTAAGGTATATTTAAATAGTATAAGGTTATTTTTGTGTAGTTTTAGTGTAGATCCCTGTTTTAGGTCATCTGCTCGCTCATTTTCCTCAAAATATACAGGGTACCAAGCACAGGGGTTTCCTCTTGGAATCGAATCGTTTCGGCTTTTTCTACAAGGATATCAAACCCAAGTTGCTTGCATAGGGTTTGTATGTAGTGAGGATGATGTGCATAGCGACCTGTCGTTCTAAGTTGAAAGTAGGGATGTGCTTGATCTTGAGTAACTTCATCTGAAGACAAGGTTTCAATAGAAAAGCAACATAAACCTTGTGCTTTAAGCACACGGTGACATGCTTGAAGTACTTCCATTAAGTTACCAAAATATACAAAGACATCCGCCGCAATCACTAATTCACATTCATTAGAGCGATTCTGTAAATAACTGAGAATATCTGACACAATCAATTTGTGATATCCGCCCAGCGTGCGTGCCACCTCAATCATATTGGGGGAGAGATCAACGCCTATTATTTTGTTGCAAATATCTGCAAACAATGGGGCGCATAAGCCAGTTCCACACCCTAAATCTAAGATATCAACGGGATGACCTTCAAGTATAAAAGGCCCAACAGCTTCGCGCAGTAACTGCGGTACGCGATATTTCAGTTTTTCTTTTACCTGCTTATCATAGGTATACGCATATTGATCGAATAAAGCGCGGGTATATTCCGCTGGCGCACCGGATTCTAAGGTTTGATTATTTAATGCAGCAATCATATGTTGAGCCGTTTTGTTGCCGGGTTCTAGTGCGTAGGCGCGTTGATAATGCGTCAAAGCTTTAGCTTTATCGCCCTGATG
>CAZHSJ010000016.1:0-21795 GCA_964535225.1 Uncultured Candidatus Berkiella sp.
TGAAATACTTAATAGTACTTTGACTCCGTTTGGCCAAATGCTTAGCGCACCGCCAATAGGCTCAATCGAATTCCTTTGTTCATACAAAGTAATTTCTACAGATTGATTACCAAGCCGCTCTTTTAACAGCAAAGCACAAACCAACCCTGAAATCCCTGCTCCTATAATTGCCACTTGCATAGTACGACGCCTCTAAGAAAATCCAACAGCCCATAAACTCTTCATGTTCCAAACTGCACCAAAAACGGTAAACGTATGATTGCGGTCAAAAAGTGTTACCTATGATCCCGATCTAATCTGCAACCTATTATCCCTGTTTGTACCCCTTTGGTGTTTCACAAACACGATGGACTAGTTCAGCCGCGCTCTTACCAGCGCTTTCGAACTGTTATCAGCACCATCCCACGTCCCTGATTTTCAAGCTGTGACATTATTGTATCAACAAATTTTCTTTGATTTTCTAGTGATACAGTGAGCTGTTTATGTTTAATTAAAACAACACCTTTTCTGTCCAAAAGTGTTTTTACCTGTTCTACAAAAACTTTATCTTTTTTCTCCAAATGTTGTTTTAGCTTCGCTTCCCATGATTGCTCTTTTCTTACTTTAGGACTATCGCCTTTAGCACGCCACTGGGTATTAGGTTTTTGAGTGTTAATAGGTCTTTGCATTGAGGCTTTTAATGGATAATTTGTCGGGACATCTTGTTTCGGTGTAACATTTTCAAACCGAACTGCGCCCGTGTCAGAGAAGCTTTCTAACGGTTTCTTGTGTGCAGAACTCTTTTCTTGCCCCATCAATTCCTTTTCTCGTTGAGCTTCTTCTTGTTCTTTTTTATCAGCTAATTTTTGTTGCTCAATTTCTATTTTCAGTGCCGCGTTAGCTTGATGGAACAAAGCGCGCGATGATTTACCCCGCTTTGAATTCAGATAGGATAATGTATTGCGAGTTTTTTTCTCAAAAAACAATTCATCAAATGAGCCAACAGAAAACCTTTCTTCTTGTTCTTGTTCTTGTTCTTGTTCTTGCTCTTGCTCTTCTTGCTCTTCTTGCTCTTCTTGCTCTTCTTGCTCTTCTTGTACCTCCTCCTTATCTACATCTTGGTCATGTTTATCATCATCATTGTCATCATCACTGAGGGACATATTATCATCTGTAATTCTTAGCGCATTGAGACTTTCTGTTATCTCATCTTCAAGCCTAAAACGCGGCTTTTTCTTAGTATTTTTAGGAGCATATATTTGTGTGACTTGGCCTTTTCTTTCCTTATAACTTGTTCCGTTTATTTTAAGCACATAATTTATGTTTGCGGGAAAATGAATATTGCTTTTTTTTAACCATTCAAAAATTTCCATAAATAATGCGGGCGCATTTCTATTAATCACAAATTTACTCTCGCGAGGATTTGCTTGCACTAATTTAGTTAGTCTGCGAATAATCATTTTGCTAACGATCTGCTTGATATCACTAGGTTGTTTGCTTAAAGCATCTCTAACAATAAAAGCTGCAGTTTTAGAAATTTGTTCTTGAGTGTAGGACATCTCAATCTCCGATTTTATTATTTATTATTCTTAGTAAGGTGATAAGGAAGAATTGGCTTCATCGTTTTATGCTGACCCTTTTTAAAGTCAACTAAACCGTATTTTTTCATGTTTTTTAGTGTTCTTGAAGTGTTACTTACTTCTCTTCCAGCAAGTTCAGCTAATTCAGTAATGCTTTTGGTTCCTGAATTTTAATTATTTCCAACAAAAGCTTATTATCCGTTGATAAAACTTGGGCTAGTGATTCTATAGATGTAAACCAAACTTTTGGTTCATCTTTTTTTGGTTTATATTCGCCTCGTGCAATAGCTAATGTTCTCTTTTTTATTTGCTCATATGAGGCAATACCAACAATTAATGTTTTCATTTCATTCCTCATTTAATAATTTGTCTACTTAAATAATTTCACTTTTTGGTGAACGAGAAAGGAGTTTATTAACTGATTCTTGCGGTAAAACATCTTCGTGTAACACAGCATACACCTGCTCACAAATGGGCATTTCAACTGCCATTTTTTTGGCAAGGGCAAGCACTTGTTTTGCATTGGTTTTGCCTTCAACCACCTGGCCTATCATTTTTTCGGCCTCAACGCTTGAGTGCCCCTCACCTAATGCTAATCCAAACCGACGATTACGCGATTGATTGTCCGTGCAGGTAAGGACAATATCGCCCATTCCTGAAAGCCCCATTAAGGTCGGTAATTGTGCATTGAGTTTTTTACCAAGACGACATAACTCTGCAAACCCGCGGGTAATGAGTGCCGCTCTAGCATTGGCGCCAAACCCTAGCCCATCGGACATACCGACCGCAATGGCAAGTACATTTTTAACGGCACCACCGAGTTGTACGCCAATGAGATCGTTAGACAAATACACCCTAAACATGTCACTGTGAAAAGCTTGCAACAGCGTTTCACCAAATTGTTGCTCATTGGCTGCGAGGGTTACAGCTGTTGGCAAACCACAAGCAACTTCTTTCGCAAAACTGGGGCCAGAGAGCATAGCGTAAGGTATGTCAGGGCAGTGCAGTTGGCTTATCTGGGACAAAAAACCACCTTCTACCGTTAACCCCTTTGTTGCACTAACAATACCCATTGTCGTCTTAAGATACGGCTTGATACGTACCAAGACTTCTTCAAAAGCATGGCTTGGCACGACAATTAAAATGTTGGCATTAGCAGGCGCGTGCGCAAACGCTTGCGCCAAATCAGCCTGTAATGAAAGTGAAGTAGGAAAACTAAAGCCTGGTAAAAAATGTTCGTTTTCCCGTTTGTTTTCCATGGCTTGGACATGGCTTACATCATGCCCCCAAAGCACAACCTGGTGTTCCAATCTGGCCAAGTGAATAGCCAGCGCAGATCCCCATGAACCTGCGCCTAAAACCAAAAAATGCTCTTTGTGGGCACGCATGGCTTTACTGCTTAGCAGTACCGCCTTTCTTTTGCTGTTCCAAATGCTGCATATATAGCGCATCAAAGTTAACTGGCGCTAAAAGCAATTGTGGGAAACCGCCACGAATAACAATATCGGAAATAGTCTCACGTGCATAAGGATAGAGGATATTAGGGCACATGCTGCCTAAAGCATGAGAAAGCTGTTCTTGTGGGAAACCTTTAACAGTGAAAATACCTGCTTGATGCACTTCTACCAAGAAAGCCACTTTTTCACCCATTTTAACGGTTACCGTAAGGTGCAGCACGACTTCATAAATGGTATCTTCAATACGATTTGTTTTGGTTTGCAAATCAACATTAACTTCTGGTTTCCATTCTTCTCTGAAAATTTCAGGCGCATGGGGTGTTTCAAAGGAAACATCTTTTACATAAATCCGTTGAATGGTAAAAGCGGGGCCATCTTGATCTTTCGCTTGTTCTTTATTTGCCATGTTTAATCATCCTTTTAATCAAAATTTATGAAACAAATCTTTATCTTTTCACCACAGGTAATCCCTGAGCATGCCAAGCATCCATACCACCGGAAAGATGATAAAGCTCAGTAAACCCATTTTCTTTTAAAACCTTCGCTTTCTTTGGCGATTCACTGCCCATGGCACACACTAATATGATGGGTTTGTTTTTATATTTATTCAACGTTTTAATGCTGGTGCCAAAATTCTCTAAGGGGATAGATTGTGCGCCGAGTATATGTCCTAAATCAAAACGCTCTTGCGCTCGAAGATCTATCACCACCGCATCTTTATGATTAAGAAGCTCTACTAACTGCTGAGGAGAGATCCCTGGGATACCAAATGAGCGCGTTCGCCACTCATTCGCAATCAATAAAAGAAGGATAGCGCCAAAAGCAGCACTTAACATCCAATGCTCAACTAAAAATGAAATATAGGGTTCCATTAGCCCAAACACCCTTAAACAAACTAAAGACCCGACATTATACACCCAATCAAGCTAACTAGCGACGGTCTTATTTGCTTAACTAAAGTGGGGGCCGCAGGTGAAGTGGATGTCCCCTTAGATAGTGCTAGAATAAGGGCACAACATAATAAAATAAGAATAAGAGACATGATTTCTAAACCAGTTGTACTACTCATATTAGATGGTTGGGGTGAAAAAGTGAATGGTGAAGGTAATGCCATTGCCGGTGCAAAGATCCCAGTATGGGATAACCTCATCAAAACTTGCCCACACAGTACTTTATCTGCTTGTGGTGAAGATGTGGGGCTACCAATAGGACAAATGGGTAATTCTGAAGTCGGCCACCTTACGATGGGCGCAGGGAGAGTTATTTACCAAGATCTCACGATGATCAGTAAAGAAATCAAAGAAGAACACTTTTTTCAAAACCACGTATTATTAAATGCCTTTAAACGTGCCAAGGAAACGCAAAAGGGAGTTCACTTTATGGGCTTGCTCTCCCCGGGCGGTGTTCATAGTCACGAAGATCATTTGTTTGCAGCAATAGAAATGGCACATCTTCAAGGTGTTTCTCAACTCTATGTCCATGCTTTTTTAGATGGTAGAGATACGCCCCCCCAAAGTGCGACACCTTCCATTGAAAAACTACAGACTGTCCTTGAAAAAACGCATGCGCAATTAGCCACGGTGAGTGGTCGCTATTACGCCATGGACAGAGATAAGCGCCATGAACGTGTTAAGTTAGCCTATGATGCCATTGTGCATGGTAAAGCAGAATATCAAGCAAAAACAGGCTTAGATGCGCTCAATCAAGCTTATCTGCGAAAAGAAACTGATGAGTTTGTTAAACCAACCTGCATTGTTAACGCCATGGGCGAATCCGCACCCCTGCAAGACGGTGATATCGTCATCTATATGAACTTTCGTGCCGATAGAGCCCGCGCTTTGTCTGTTGCGCTCACCTCCCCCAATTTTACTGGATTTGAAAGAGGCAAACTGCCAGTACTAGGCGAATTCGTAACGCTAACAGAATATGATAAAAGCCTCGACGTCAGTATTATTTACCCGCCTCAAGATCATAAAAATGTGTTAGGGGAATTTTTACAAAATCAACACCTAACACAATTACACATCGCAGAAACTGAAAAATACGCGCATGTGACTTTTTTCTTTAATGGCGGTATCGAAAAACCTTTTGATGGGGAAGAGCGCATTTTGATTCCTTCTCCTAAAGTTGCGACCTATGACTTAAAACCGCAAATGAGCGCGCTTGAATTAACAGAAGAACTCGTAAAACAAATCCATCAGCAAAAATTTGACTTTATTGTTTGCAATTATGCCAATGCAGACATGGTAGGCCATACCGGCAATTATGACGCCGCGGTAAAGGCCATCGAAGTGTTGGACGCTTGTTTAGGGAAAATTGTGCAAGCGCTAAAAGCGGTAAATGGACAAATGCTTATTACGTCCGATCATGGTAATGCAGAATGTATGATAGATCTGCAAACAGGACAAGCCCACACCGCGCATACCCTGTCACTTGTGCCCGTTGTATACGTTGGGCCTAAACCGCTTAAATTTACTAAACAAAATGGCACTTTATCAGATATTGCCCCCACCATTCTAAAAATGATGGATTTAACCCCCCCCAGTGAAATGACCGGCACCAGCTTAATGACATAAGGGATGATGCCATGATTAGCGCTTTAATAAAAAATAGTGTAATTGTCTTTGCCTTGATAGGCATTATGCCGCTCTCTTTTGGCAAAGATGGCGATTCAGCAGAAGTTACTAAAGCGTTGCTTGATGTGCAACAAAAAATGAAAAAGCTTGAAAAATCTTTTTATAAAAATAAAAAGGAAGAAAAAGCACTGTCTGAACAGCTGGCTTCTCTTGATAAGGAGATTGGGGATTCAGCAGATACGCTGTCTCAATTAGAAATAAAATTAACGCAGCATAACAGTAGTCTAAAAGCACTTGAGCAAGAAGAAAAGGCCCTAAAGCAAACCACTGCCTCGCATCAAACAGCGCTTTCTGAATTATTAGGTGCTACTTTTACTCATTATCGAAAAGAAAAACTTCAACTGATATTTGAACAAGAAGCTTGGTCTTCCCTATCTCGGCAAAATCATTATTATCAATATTTTTATAATGCTCGTGCAAAGCAAATAAATCTTCTGCAAGCCTCCCTTAAAAAAGTACAAACCTTACAGAACAATATCCAACATGAGCAAAATGAGATCAAAAAGCTCACGCAGACACTCTCTTTCAACCAACAATCACTGCAACAAGCAAAAGAAAAAAGGCAGGCTATTTTAAACACACTTTCCAAAAAACTGGCTTCCCAAGAAGAAACCTTAGCAACTTTGCAACAACAAGAACAACATTTATCTCAAGTGGTTCGCACCATACAGCAAAAGCTGTCAACCACCCCCACTTACATTACGCCAGCACAAGATTTTGCAAAAGCCAAACATACGTTAATGCTTCCTATTGCGATAAAGGGGGCGAAGTTGACTACGCTACCCCATATTAATAAAGCCCATGCTAAAAAATCTTACATCAGCGCTGACAATGGAACCCCTGTCAATGCCATCTTTGCAGGAAGAGTTGTTTTCGCGGAATGGCTACGTGGATTAGGATTATTGATCATTGTGGATCATGGTAACGGTTATATGAGTTTATACGGTAACAACCAAAAGCTGTATAAGGGTCTAGGAGAATGGGTTGATCAAGGAGAAATGATAGCAAACGTTGGACAAAGCGGCGGACATGCAGAACCCGGATTATACTTTGAAATAAGAAAGGACGGCGAGGCCTTAGATCCATCCCCCTGGTTTGTTGGATAAAGCCTTTTTCCTTACTTTCAAAATATACAGCACGAGTAGGATCCTCGTCGTTCCGTGGCTAGCTAAAAGGATAAAGTATGAGTCCACGAATTTGTTTCGCAAAGCTTAAAACCCCCCTTGTTGCTTTATGCCTTTTAGGTATGACGTCGCTTAGCGTCGCAGCCGAAGACAAACCTAAGGCAGTTCCTCTAGATGATTTGCAGCGATTTACCTCTGTGGTAGAGCAGATCCGAAGATATTACGTTAAACCCGTCGATGATAAAGAATTATTTGAAAATGCCATACGCGGGATGCTCTCTGGCCTTGATCCTCATTCTGCTTACCTTGATCCCAGTGAGTTTTCCGATTTACGAGCAAATACCTCCGGTAAATTCGGCGGATTAGGCATTGAAGTGACCATGGAAGATGGTTATGTGCGCGTGATAAGCCCAATCGATGATACGCCGGCCCAACGTGCTGGTATTAAAGCGGGCGATGTGATCGTACGCCTAGACGAAACCCCCGTAAAAGGGTTAACGTTAAAAAAAGCAGTAGAATTGATGCGGGGCGACAGGGGCACCTCTATTCTTTTAACAATTATGCGTAAAGATGAAGGTCAGCCGCTTAAAGTAAAAGTAACGCGAGATCTTATTCAAGTTAAAAGTGTACGTAGCAAAGTACTAGATAAAAATTATGGTTATATTCGCATTTCACAATTTCAAACCCAATCAGGCGAAGATTTAGTGAATACGATTAATCAGCTTAAAAAAGAAGCTAACAATAATTTAAAAGGGGTGATTTTAGATCTACGTAACAATCCTGGCGGTATTTTAGAATCTTCTGTTAAAGTGTCTGACGCTTTCTTAGATAAACCCAAACTCGGATATAACGGCATGATAGTTTATACAGAGGGCCGTTTGCCAGGTTCTGAGATCAAAGAGCTGGCAGAAGAAGGGGATCTCTTAAATGGTGCCCCCATTGTTGTTCTGGTGAATGGTGGCTCTGCCTCCGCCTCTGAAATTGTTGCTGGCGCCTTACAAGATCATAAACGCGCCTTGATTGTTGGCACCCAAACTTTTGGCAAGGGCTCAGTGCAAACGGTATTACCTTTAAAAGACAACCACGGGTTAAAACTCACGACGGCACTCTATTTCACCCCCTCTGGACGCTCGATTCAGGCTGAAGGTATAACACCGGATATTGAAATTCCTGATTTAAAAATTCCTGAATCTAAAAGTAATGATGATAGCTGGATCAATGTGCGCGAAATTGATCTTCAAGGACATCTCAATAACGGCAATAAAGAAAAAGAGAAGCCCAAAGAGAGCATTAAGGATAAAGCACCTGAATCAGAAAGTTCGCTTCCCAGCACGGATGATGATAAAAAACCCTTGGTTAATCAAGATTATCAGCTAAATCAAGCATTGAATTTACTCAAAGGGTTAGTGCTAACACAAACGGATGGTAATCTGCGAAAAAAAGATAGGACCATAGAGGCAGCTAAGAACTAGATTGGGGTGGTAAGCACTTTCAGGCGTCGTCGCCGTGTTGCTGCGCTATCATCGCTTGTCTTAATTTGCCAATCGCCGCATTTTCTAACTGGCGAATTCGTTCAAGAGAAACGCCGTGCTTTTGTGCTAAATCTTTGAGTGGCGCTTTCTCTTCGTCTTCTACTAAATAACGATTAGAAACAATATCCAAACTTCGCGGATCTAGCGTATTTAATGCAGATTGTAAATTGTCGTGTACGCAACGCTCAAAGTTGCCTTCAATCACCTCATATTCAGGAGAGCTATTTATGGGGGCAGCAAGATAGCTTTCTGGGGTATATGTCGTTTCATCATCATCCGCCACGATGGGATCAAATGTTTCATCATGGGCATTTAAGCGCGCTTCCATTTCAAGCACATCTTTAGCGCTGACCCCTAAATCTTGTGCAACGGCATTGACCTCATCTTGCGTAAACCAGCCCAGGCGCTTTTTAGCTGTACGAAGGTTAAAAAATAATTTACGTTGCGCTTTAGTGGTAGCCACTTTCACAATGCGCCAATTACGAATAACAAACTCGTGGATTTCTGATTTGATCCAATGTACAGCAAAAGAAACCAAGCGCACTTTTAACGTGGGATCAAACTTTTTGACCGCCTTCATCAGGCCTATCGTACCCTCTTGAATCAAATCGTTAACCTGTAAGCCATAACCTGAATATTGCTTAGCAATACGCACCACGTAACGAAGATGGGAGAGCACTAACTGCTGTGCAGCAAGCAAGTCACCCTTCTCTTGATAACGCGTAGCTAAAGCCCGTTCTTCTTCGGGGGTGAGTAAGGGGATCTCATTAATTTTTTGCAAATAAGCGTGCAGGCCGTCTTTTGCGACACTTGGCAAAGTTACTTTTGTTAACTGTAATTCTTTACTGGTGCTCATGATGGTTTTCCCCACACATATCACTATTTAGTCTAGCACTCTGAAGGTGCGAGTGCTAGTGGTCATTTATAACCTCTAGCAAATTCAATTAGTTAGCGTTATTTTTAGTGTACCTTCACGCCATCCTCAATTTGGCTCACCCCATATTATAAGGACTTAAGGTGGGTGTCCTCTAGGTTGCCCGTCACATGGTAGGTACCGGTTAGGAGAGGGAGGCAAATTTTTAGGGAGTTGGTTATACTTTCTAATAAGGCTAACTAAGAAATAGCAGCCAACAACTTGTCTTGCCGAAGCTTTAGCGTAGGCAGAAACCTAAAGGGCGAATGCGCAGAGTAAAGGAGTGGGAATGTGACTTATTATATTGTCGAGGCCCCGTACGACAAATGCTTCGAGCTCTTTTTCTTAAATGAGCTGGGCTACCCCAATTTCTATCGATTATCCGAGCTCCTATCTGTTGATAAGGCTTATGAAAATTTAACCTTACTGGCGCCCTACCCTACCAGAGAAAAACCGATATTGGATAAAATTTCTGAAAAAGTCATCTCTTTGGGTGTAAAACATATTCCTTTTGGAGAAAACGTGGATACGGCCTTTTCGTTTGATATGGAAGGCCAAGTTCAAATAAGCGAACCCTTTAAACAAGCCTTAAATACCGCCGTATCGCAATTTTTACAGCAATAAGGCGGTATGCTCTTTATTCGCTGCTGCTTGTCAAACTACTGCGTTTACTAAGACGGCCTCTGAGACCTCCTTCTTCGTTATCCTGCACTAATGGCACGGAATGAAATTCACCGCGCTGTAGCACCGCATCAGATGATGATCTTAAAGCCGCTCTTGGAGCACCATCTGCCCTCTCTCTAGCATCATTTATAGGCGCATTAAATATAACGGTTGCTTGCGCATTATTTGATCCTGGCGCAGAAGGGACTAAAGGAGCACCATTCACGTTTTGCGCAACCGCAATGGCTGGCCGCTGCTGCTGGCCTGGCACATGCGGAGCGCCACGCTGAATATGAATGTTATTCTGTACTGGCGCATCGGGCCTTAAATAGTCTAAGCGTATTTTTTCCATCGCTAACCCTGCGCCTGCTTTGGTTAATTTGTATAAAAGGTAGGCTGAAATACCCATCTCAACATAGTATGCCAAGTGCGCTGGGATGGCTGGGGCCGCTTGATTAATCATTTGCGCGCCACCCCACAATCCAGCATTAGCAAGATTAAATAGTTGTACGGGATAGTGTGTTAAGCAATCTTTGCTAAACTGCCACCATGAATTAAACGCCGTGCTCATCACGTTGGAAAGTGTCGATAACACAGGCGAGCCATTCACCACCTCATGAGAGAAATTGCTGGCTTGTGCCATACATTGCGAAAATGCGTCTGCGCTCTTTAAACATTCTGGAGAACGATATAACCCCTCTACCAAACGCGCTGCCAAATGATAATTTTCAGCACACCATTGTGCCCAGCCTTGCCCGCTCGCATACCACGTTCTGGCAATGGTCTGTTCGTCTAAAGTTAATTGACTTGAGCTAAGATGGCTCCACAAGTTGCGCACCGCATAAGCCGGCGTTGCGAGCGTATTCGTCACAACATTATCTGGCACTAAATCTCTGGCAGAGAAATTTAAATCGCCTTTATCCCACATGGCATAAAGTTTAGGCAACACTTTCTCATAAAAGGGGCGCATAAAAGAGGTTACATTTAACTGTGCACCATCCCATTTTGCTTTGGCCCATAATTGATGAAAACCAAATGATAGCGCCTCAGGGATCGCTACATATTTGGTTGCGCCTTTTAGTAAAGAAGTGGCTTTATTCCAGCCCCAAGAAAGAAGGCCTTGATTTTGTGGTGGATTTACCACGACCTGGTGTGGGGAAAAACGATCGTAGGCTTTCGTTCCTAAATAGAACGTCGTCGCTAATAGGGCGGGAATAAGTCCTACGTGGGTAAAAAGCTCTGCACCACCATAAGTTGTTTCAGCCGCATTTTTTGCTGCATTTTGCGCAGCCGTAAAAATAAGGGGATTGAAGTCTTTCATCATTAAGCCCATAATTTAGTTGGATAAATTTCGGTCACTGTATCCAAGGGCAAAAGAAGTTGCAATGACAAGGTTCAAGGATGCGATAAAGGCGTTACATTTGATGATAAATGGTCGTTAAAAGAGAAATATAGGTTGATATTAAAACGGTTGGCAGGACAAACGGCTTTGATAAACTGATGATTCGCCTTGCTTTTTTATACTTTAAATTTAAGCTTCATTTTCTTTTTGTGTTTTATCCTGAATCTTTTAAGATTAAACGGCAATAACAGCAGTGTTTCCAATTCTTGATATTTAGGCGCCAAATATTCCTCTACACCAAAGGCCAGTTTACGTTCTCCCGACTCAGAGACTAGGGTGTAGGTCCCTAAAAACTTGTCCCACCAGCTAAAAATAAAACCAAAATTACTGTTCGTCTCACGGGGATGAGCAGAATGGTGGATCCGGTGCATGCCGGGCGTAATGATAAGTTTACGTAGCACCATCTCGGTTTTGAATTTAAATTGAACATTAAGATGAGCAAACATCGTAAAAAAGTTCAATAAGATTTCAAATAATAATACGGCTAAGGCCGGGGCGCCTAAAAAAGCAATGCCCGTCATTTTCACGGCCATGGTGAAAAGCTCTTCAAATGGGTGAAACCGAATGCCTGTACTGGCATCAAGCTCTCTATCAATATGGTGAACCCGATGAAAGCGCCACAGGACAGGGTATTTGTGATAAATTCGGTGCAAAAGATACATAATTAAGTCTAGGCCAATAATGGCCAAAACCACCTGCAAGGCTAAAGGCCACTGTGTTGTATGTAATAAGCCTATATTTTGCTTTTTAGTGTAAACCGCCGCCCCTACCGTCAATACCGGGAAAATAAGCCGGATAAGCACTTTAGAAAACAGGCTTAAAAATAAGTGGCGCATTATTCTTAGCTTTCTTGGGGTAATCCAAAAACGCCAACGATAAATTTTCTCCGCCCAGGATAAAATAACAAAGAAGAACACAAAGCAGCCGAGGCGGCACCAGTCCTGGTATTGTACTAACCAATCTTCCATACAGCATAACTCTTGTTTTTTATGCAGCTGATTACATTATATGGGATTTTCCTAAAATTTTCTTCAGCACTTTCACCTATTTTTTGAAAGTTAGATAGTCTGTTCATCCGGTTATCGATTACGCATCGCTTGTATTCTATTTTGTTCTACACTAAAAAGACCCCACGCACACAGGTAATTTATGTCACAAATGAAGTCTGTATTTCTCAGCGGCCATTTTATCAGCGCTATCTTATGGGTGCTGTTAACAACAACGCCTTTACCGCTTGCTTTCGCCTTGGAGATTGGGCTTACCTTATTTGGATTAACTATTTGCTTAATTTACGTTTATCATTTTTCACAAGAGTATAAGTCTTTCTCTGAAAAAGAACATAATGCCATGCAACAGTTAATTCGGCATATTCAACAACATTATCAAGACATGCCTAATGATATGTTCTTGGCTGCGCTTGAACAAACCTTGGGTAAATGCACCTGTGCGCGTAAAAGAATTACCTATTTGCAATTACTGAAAAAAGATAGCTCAAAGCTTGATGAAATTATCAATAAGGTGTTACAACAACACCAGGAAAGCGTTGTGCTATTCCAATTAGGGCTGCGCTTAGATAGCGTTGCAAACGATACCGCGACAAGCAAACATCGTCAGGCTTAAATCACAACCACATTAGATAACAAGCCTAGATTTTTCTTGTCGCTCCATGTTGGCAAACATGGCTTGGCCAAAACGAAAAGGATGTTGCCAAGCCCATTTATTTAAAAAACTGTTGGCATAAGCAAAATAACTATTGGCTGCTTGTTTGCCTGCAAAATCAGCCTTTCTTTCACTCTCAGACCAAGCAAGCTTAGGCTCTTGCTGATAAACGTAATTTCTTGATTTTAATATCCCATAGGCCGTGGCGGTTATAAACAAACAGACATTAATTAAAGCAACCCAGGAAACAGCTGGCGCCCCCAAAGCTGCTAATGCGCCTAATGCAACACTCGTAACGAAAGGTGTTTTAGAAGGTGAGCGAATAAAGGTAAGTAACTTGAACAATCTCATCATGCCCTCCTTTATGATGTTGGCGTGGCCCTTTGTTTGCCAGCCAATTTACTTAATTTTGGCTGTCCCATGACAAGTCCCTTCTCCCTTGCTAGCATAGAGGACATCCAATTTGGTTATACCAACCACCCTTATTCAAACACAATGGTTTTTTTGAGGAGAGAATGAATGGCTAACAAAAATATTGTTGCCGTCACTGACGATAACTTTGAAGCACAGGTGATGAACGCTAAACTGCCGGTATTGCTTGATTTTTGGGCAGAATGGTGCGGCCCTTGTAAAATGATTGCCCCCGTATTAGATGAAATCGCCACCTCCTACGAAGGCAAACTGATTGTGGCCAAAATCAACATTGATGAAAATAATGCCACCCCACAAAAATTCGGGGTTCGCGGGATCCCTACCTTGATGCTCTTTAAAAATGGGGAGCTTGAGTCCACAAAGGTGGGGGCTATGTCAAAATCACAGTTAACTGCCTTCCTCGACAGTCACCTGTAATAATGACTTGTATCGCTGGATGCTAGCGACAAAGGCTAGCATCCATAAAAAAAGTTTGATAGGATCCTTGTTACTTGGGTAGGCACTGCCACCAAGGCTACCCCCAAGGTGAACTTTTCCTTTCAGTAACAACCAAACCCCTTCATTTTAAATTAACTAATAAGCACGAGTATGAACCTTTCGGAATTAAAAAATAAACCAGCCGCAGAGCTATCTGAAATGGCCCTAGAACTTGGGGTCGAAAATGTATCTCGTTTACGTAAGCAAGATCTGATCTTTGGGATCTTAAAAACGTACGCGAAAAATGGTGAAGACATCTATGGCGATGGGGTGCTTGAGCTCCTGCAAGATGGCTTTGGGTTCTTGCGTTCTTCACGAACGTCCTATCTGCCAGGGCCAGATGATATTTATGTCTCCCCCAGTCAGATCAGGCGCTTTGGGTTGCGCACTGGTGACACCGTCTCTGGTAAGATCCGCCCCCCCAAAGATGGCGAACGCTATTTTGCTTTACTGAAAGTAAATGAAATCAATTACGAAAGTCCCGAATTAGGACGAAACAAGCTCTTATTCGAAAACCTAACCCCGCTTCATGCAGAATCTCGGCTTAAAATGGAAGTGGGTAATGGGTCGACTGAAGATATTACTGCACGCATTATCGATTTGGTTTCGCCCATTGGTAAAGGGCAGCGTGGCTTGATTGTTTCCCCGCCAAAGGCCGGTAAAACAATGATGCTACAAAATATTGCCCATTCTATCACCACCAATCACCCTGAATGTAAATTAATCGTCCTGCTTATCGATGAGCGCCCTGAGGAAGTTACCGAAATGGAGCGTTCAGTCCAAGGCGAAGTCATTGCCAGCACCTTCGATGAGCCACCCAATCGTCACGTTCAAGTATCCGAAATGGTTATTGAAAAAGCGAAACGCTTGGTTGAGCACAAAATGGATGTGGTCATTTTGCTTGACTCCATTACCCGTTTAGCGCGCGCTTATAACACGACGATTCCTCATTCTGGGAAGGTACTCACCGGGGGTGTGGATGCAGCAGCACTACAACGCCCTAAACGATTCTTTGGCGCAGCACGTAACGTAGAAGAGGGCGGCAGCTTAACCATTATTGCCACAGCCTTAATCGATACCGGCTCGAAGATGGATGAAGTGATTTACGAAGAGTTTAAAGGTACCGGCAACTTAGAATTACACTTAGACAGGCGTATTGCCGAAAAACGGGTTTATCCTTCTATTAATATCAATCGCTCAGGAACACGTCGAGAAGAAAAATTAACTTCGCCCGATGAATTACAAAAAATGTGGATCTTGAGAAAACTATTACATCCTATGGATGAGTTGGCGGCGATTGAGTTTCTCATTGAGCGCTTAAAAGGCACCACCACCAATGAGGAATTCTTTGAGGCCATGAAACGATCTTAAAAGGCATATAACGCAATGAAGTATGCCGATCTAAGAGAGTTTTTGTATCAATTAGAAGGACAAGGTGAATTAAAACGCATCCAATATCCTTTTGATCCTTATTTGGAAATTACGCAAGTGTGTGACAGGGTCCTTAAAAATAAAGGACCCGCCCTGCTTTTTGAATCCCCTAAAAATGCGCAAATGCCTTTGTTGGGTAATTTATTTGGCAAGCATGAACGCATCGCTTATGCCATGGGCAAGGAAAATATTTCAGACTTGCGTGAAATAGGTGAATTTCTCGCTCTACTAAAGGAACCTTCTCCACCAAAGGGTTTCAAAGAAGCTTTACAACAACTTCCCCTATATAAGCAAATCCTCAACATGGCACCGGCCAGAGTAAAAAAAGGGCTGTGCCAACAACAGATTTTGCGGGGAAGCGAGGTTGATTTAGGACATCTGCCCATACAAACATGCTGGCCTCTTGATGTTGGCCCGTTAATTACCTGGGGATTGGTTATAACTCAAGGCCCAGAGAATGGGCGACAGAATCTAGGTATTTATCGCCAACAGATGATTGCTAAAAATAAAGTGATTATGCGCTGGTTAGCGCATCGTGGTGGCGCACTTGATTATGCTAAATGGCAAAAACAATATCCTGATAAGCCTTTTCCTATTGCTGTTGCCTTGGGCGCCGATCCGGCCACAACCCTTGCCGCTGTGACACCTATTCCCGATACGTTATCCGAATATGCCTTCGCCGGATTATTGCGAAGCCATAAAACAGAGCTTGCACCATGTCTTCTACATGATTTAAGTGTTCCTGCAAGTGCAGAAATTATTTTAGAAGGATTTATCTATCCGAATGAAACAGCGCTGGAAGGCCCGTTCGGTGATCACACCGGTTTCTATAATGAAGTAGAGCGCTTTCCGGTGATGACCATTGAAGCCATCACGATGCGCAATGATCCCATTTATCACAGCACCTATACTGGCCGGCCGCCGGATGAGCCCGCTGTGTTGGGGGAAGCCTTCAATGAAATTTTTGTACCTCTCTTGCGCAAACAATTTCCAGAAATTGTCGATTTTTATTTACCACCAGAAGGGTGTTCCTATCGCATGGCCGTGGTCACGATGAAAAAAGACTATCCTGGCCACGCCAAGCGGGTAATGTTTGGCATTTGGTCTTTCTTGCGTCAATTTATGTATACTAAATTCATTATTGTTACGGATGATGATATTAACGCAAGAAATTGGGAAGAAGTGATCTGGGCAATCACAACCCGCATGGATCCCGTGCGAGACACGGTGCTTTTAGAAAACACGCCTATCGACTATTTGGATTTTGCTTCGCCTGTCTCGGGCCTTGGTGGAAAAATGGGTTTAGATGCCACTCACAAACTGATTGGCGAAACCACCAGAGAGTGGGGTCGTACCATTAAACCATGCCCACAAACAAAAGCTCGCGTGGATGAAATTATGATTTCTTTAGGGTTATAGCATGAATACCTATTCCTATTATTGTTCAACGCTATCACCCATTACGCCTGATATTATGCAATTGAAATTTATACCCGTTAATGAGCAGATCCCTTATACCGCTGGACAATTCGTTGAAGCGATTTTCGATGATAACAAAATCCTTCCTTTGTCTATTGCTAATCGACCAAGCATGACAGGCGAGCTTGAATTTCATGTAAGACATAACGCGTCCTATCCCATGGCGCAGCAATTTTTAGCGGCCCTTTCTTATGATAAAAAAATCACTTTTAAAGGCCCGCTTGGAGATAGCACACTCCATCGTGCCAAAGCAGCACACAAAATGGTCTTCGTTGCTGGCGGCACCGGTTTTACGCCATTGAAAGCCCTTTTAGAAGAAGCCTTTTGTTTAACCCCACATAAAGAGATTGCACTTTATTGGGGAATTCGAAAACCACAAGATGCTTATAAAACTGAACTTTTAGAGCGCTGGCAACATCAGTTTCCTTTTTTTAGTTATGCTTTAGTGCTCTCAGAGCCGCTCTCTTTCCCTGACTGGAGAAGCCCCTGCGGATTAGTTCATGAGTATGTTGCCAGTCGCTATACTCACTTCAAAGATGAGGTTGTCTTTGTCAGTGGCCCTTTTGCTATGATAAAAGCTGCTTTTTCGCTTTTTAGTACTCAAGGGTTAACAAGATCGCAGTTTGTTTCTGATATGCCGGTTTTTTGAACTAGTTCGACATGTTCGGACTTGAGCGGTATCGTTTACCTTGGCGTATGTCACCGTTAATAAACAGATCTTCAGAACTAAAGTTCGTAATTATCGCTTGCGCCATATCTAAGCGAAAGGGTGTATAACTCTTTACCTTGTCAACACCATCGAAAGGCTTGGGTTGCTCATCCGACAATCTCTGTGCATGAAAACAAATTACTGCCCCACAATCAATTGAATTATTTTGTCTAGGAATTACTTCTTTCTTCACCGAGATCAGCGCGTCACTACCATACAAATTAAATATTAGCCTTTGTGCAAAATCTAAAAATTCATCACTCGGATTAGCACAATTTAAGCCATCTAAATAGGTAATAGCAAAATGGTTGGAAGGAAATTTTTCTATCTTCGCCAAATACCAATGATTTCCTGCTTCTCTTGGCAAGAAAATGACATTCGCATCAAGTAAACGCTGCCTATCTTCTTGTAACGCCCCTTTTTTGATGTCATCAAGAAATGTTTCTCCAAAACCAGATCGAACATAAGTAATATGAGGATGCTGCTGACATAAATAATCAAACCAGCGGCTGATAATGGTATCGTTTAAGTAGGAATTTTCACCCAACACGGGTTGCGTGGAAAAAGGAAGCAATAAACGATTGGCTGCTTGCAACAACTCTCGTCTAAAACCGTGAAAGTGCTTCGCCAGCTCAAGAAATTGTTGGTAAATCGCTTGTGCCTGCCGCACGAGGTGCACATTGAGCGTTTGTCGCTGACAAGCAACTTCATATTGCACTAATAAAGAGGAATGTCGCTGAAAATCTAAAGGTAAATCAGCAGGTGAATCAGATAAAGAGAGCGAAGAGAAAGGGGAATAACCTAGATCGGTTGAATTTTCTTCATCCGTATACCCGTCAATTTGATCGCTTTCACTCGATGAGCTATCAGTAACATAATCTTCCGGCGTAAAAGCACTACCTGTAAAATATCTCTCTAGGATCCCAAACAACGACATGGCAGATCTCTCACAACAAATTAAGCCATTTCTTAGAGTTAGAAAATATACTGATAGTTTGACATTCTGTCAAGATTTTTGCGCCATCTTAACGAATCATCATCTCATTTTTCATGTGGACTATATTCTAACCGCCCGCTATTTAAGCGTAGCATACTCTTTTTTTATAAAGTAAACTTTCAAAACCTTATTGCCTTTCTTAGTGAGGATTTTATGGATTATTTTTCCAATAATTCTCAACCGTGATCTGACCGGGCGCTTTTGCATGATGCAAGCTTAATCCTCGTTGCGTGAGGGCCAGCGTTACCTGATTGACCATTTCTGGGTTACCACATAACATCACTTGGGCGTTTTCATTCGTAATCGTCATACCAAGTTGTTTTTCAAGTGCGCTATTTTCTAATAGGACCGGGATCCTTTGCACAAAGGCATCATCCGCTTGCTCCCTAGTCACAATATTCACCCAATGAAATCGATTTTTATATTGCTTCTCCCATTTTTCACGTAAATCAAGATGCGTTAACTCGCTTTTATAGCGAACACTATGCACTAATACAATCTTGTTAAATTTCTGCCATGGATCCTTTGTTTTCAACATCGATAAAAATGCGCCTAGACCAGTACCGGTGGCAAAACACCATAAGAATTCTGCTTTCTGAACTTCTGCTAAAGTAAATCGCCCAAAAGCTTTTTCGGAGATCCAAATTGGGGAGTTTTCCGAAAGGGTAGCAAGTTGTGGGGTTAATTTTCCTTGTTTGAGCAACGTATAATAAATTTCGTAATATGGCTCATCGGGTGCATTTAACAAAGAATAAGGGCGAAATAATTTTTGATCCCTTTCAAGACTCACTTGTATAAATTGACCAGGAATAAAGGCAATCTGAGGTGCTTGTATTGTTAAAGAATACAACCCCGCAGACCACTCTTTTTGTTCTATCACTTTCCCTGCTAGCCACTTCATCGGGCATCAGCTGATTCTTGAGACCGTGTATTTTTAACAATAGCAGGCATGGCGAGCATCAACCCTTTCTTAAAATATTGTGCGCCTAATTCTGGCTTATTCATTTTCTCTAATAAACTTCCTAATTCCGCATACGTTTCTGGGGAGGGCTGTAAGCTTAAACTAGCTTCAAAGTAACGCTGCGCTTTTCCCCATAATTGTTGTGATTCACACAACCTACCTAAAGTGAGCAATAAACCGGGACTATCCGGATGCTGGTGTAGCCAACTTTCGGCTAAATTTAACACTTTCTGCGGATTTGGGTGGGAAAGATGTCCATATAATCGGATTAAGTCTTCTTGCCAATCATGTTTTAAAGCAGCTCTTAATATATTTTCAGCATCAACAGGGTTATCACTTTTTAATAGTGATTTAACATAAAGACTCGCAATTTCACCCTCTGTCTTGCATTCTTTAGGCATACGTTGCCAAAAGAGGTTGAGCACATCTAGTGGGCCTTTGCTTTTTTCTAGCAGTAAATGGTAATAAACCTTTCTTTCAATTTCCTTATATTCAGCTGCACCTAAAGCATGATAGTGCTTCAAGCGGGGGAGTAGTTCTTTAAGTTTTTCCCAGTCATTCAACTGCAAATAAATTTTCTGTAATAGGGTAAGCATATAGGGATGATTAGGTGCTTTATGACTGAGTTGATTTAAAGTCGCTAAACTTTGTTCGTACTGACGATGTTTGTATTGAAGATCAGCCTGCGTTAAACCAACCGCCACTTCAGATTCCGGTGTCATTCTTTGCGCCATACGTAAATATTTATCGCGCTTATCATCTTTCCCTTGTTCTTGAGCCGCTTTGGCTGCAGAAAGATAATTTAGCCAAGGAATATCACTATATTGCGAACCATTGATGAGTAATCGTTCTGCTTTTGACCAATGGCCTTCTGCAAGTGCAACCAATCCTTTGCTCGTCAGCCTTTTTGCGCGCTTTTTGTGATAATGACTTGAAAGATTAACGATGAATTTTGTTGCCCTAATGACACCAAGAAGTAGTTTAATCACAACATGAACCAGTGCAAAAAGAACAACAATAAGTAACGCACCAAACCACAGTGGCACATCAACCCGCCAGCCACCCAGCGTAATGATCATCATACCAGGATCGTGCTGTAAGCTCAGACCTACCCAAGTTGCTAACCCTAAAGCGATTAATGCAATCAATACGTATTTCATGGATGATCTCTTTGCACTGGCTCTGGTTTTTGCACCAAAGGCTTATTCACACTCACCACGTCAATCATGGCTTTAGATAATGCTTGGACAGAATCCGTAACATCTGGCAACGAAATATTGACATTTTGTTGTTCCAATTGCGCAAGTTGACTTAACAAGTCTTTTTGAATTTTATCATCAATAAAATACTCTTTAAGCCACATATTGATAGACTGTAAGCTGTTTTGGTATATCTTATTTTCACCTTGCAAAATAGCCCATCTTGCCTGCTCGTTCATAAAATGTAAGGTACGAAGAATTTGTCCCTGCTCTTGTTGGGTAAGCGCAAGTGGAATTGTATTTTGCGATACATGCGTTACTTTAATGATACCCTTTAGTTCTTGCCAGGTATGCCATAGCGCTTTTTGCCACACATTCAGTTTTGTAGGGTCAATATCTGCAGATTGCGCTGAAGGGGGGCCATTAAAAACGGTTTTAAAGTGTAATTGATTAAATTCACTGCCGATTAATCCTAACTGTTCCCAGACGACTTGTCTTTTTACTTCCGGATAATTACGTAATTTGGCAATATCCTTTGCCATCACATCTCTGACCCACAATAGCGCTGGATTGCCTAAACGACTAATCCTTTCATCCGCCGCGGTCAGTTGTGCCAAAGCAGTGGTAACGTCCTGGGCTGTTTTTATCCTTTCATTGGCCATAAAAGCCAAATAATTCGCCTCCGCAAGTACCCAATCAGTATTACCGGATAACGTGACTAAATTTGCTTGAGCGCTCATCAGCTGTTGTTTTAACGCAGCTAACGACTGTTGCTCCAGAGAGGATTTACTATTTTGATCTTGAATTTGAACCAATGTTTTCTTAGTTTGTTCGGCTAAGGCAAACACAGAATTTTTCTCATCTTGAGATTGGGCTTGTAGTTCAGAAAGTTGTTGGTAGGTGGAATAGGCGTAATAGCTTAGTATAATCACCGCAAATAATGAGATCACACTAAAAAATAAAGCACCACCGCCACCACCGCTACTTGGGGGCCTATCGCCATTCGTTGGCTCCTGGGGGGGCGGGGGGCTATCATAAGTGCTTGCTTGTGATGCCTTATAAGGCTCGGCTGCATAAGTTGCGACAGGTTCAAACGTAGATGCTTGCGTTTTGGGAAAAACTTCTGGGCGCTGTGTTTCTTGTCGTGATACCGGTATTGGCTTTT
>CAZHSJ010000017.1:0-21429 GCA_964535225.1 Uncultured Candidatus Berkiella sp.
ACATCGGGTTAATCGCGACTGGTATACCTTAATGAATAAAATTTTAGACAAAAACATCAGCCCCATGGAGCAGCAAGAATACCGTAAAGCACTTTACGAAAGCATTGTTGCGGTTTCACCTATGTTTAAAGAAATGCCTTTCTTTTTAAGTGAAGAATTTTCGCTGGTGGATTGTGCTATTGCGCCGCTTTTATGGCGACTTAAAATGATGGGTATTACCTTACCTGTTGAAGCTAAATCGGTTCAAGAATATTCAAAACGGTTATTTGATAGAGAAGCGTTTCAGGTGAGCTTAACTGAATCTGAAAGAGCGATTGGTGAGTAGTGAATGAATTCAAGTAGGCCTTATCTTTTACGTGCATTTTATGAATGGATAGTGGATAACAATGCAACTCCCTATGTTGTGGTAAATGCAGATTTTCCACAAGTTAGCGTGCCTCGAGAATATGTCGATAATGGTCGTATAGTATTAAATATTTCTCCGGGAGCCGTGCGTTCCTTACAGCTTGCGAATGATCACCTTGAGTTTAATGCCCGATTTGCAGGCGTTCCCCATGATATTTATGTCCCCATGCGCGCGGTAAGTGCTATCTACGCTAAAGAAAATGGTCGCGGTATGGTTTTCAAAGATGATGAAGAAGACGATACACCACCGCCAGCTAAGGAAAAAGAAGGTTCGTCTGGTAAAGGCGGTAAGGGCAAAAAAGGCGGCAGTGGTCGCCCAACACTCACCGTTGTGAAATAGCTATTCTTGCTTTCTTCTGTACTTACAACCGTGTAACTCCAATCCGGGGTAGTTTTACAACTTAATTTTGTATAAGATAAATAGTATAAGTGAGTCTCTTTCATTTTGGGAGGCGTTATGAAAAGGCTATTTATTCTTGTCCCTGATCTTGATGAAACCAGCCATATCGCCAAAGAGCTAGCCTCCCTTGGTGTTAAAGAGGGCAACATCCATGTTTGTGGTGGCTTGCCAGAAGAATTAAAAGAAGCCCATTTAAATCGCGCAGGCGTTGTTTATACTTCCCATTTGGGCTCTGCCATAAAAAAGGGTCCCATCCTTGGTTTGGTCTTTTTCCTCTTTATTCTCGCTCTGTTTAGCTTGACCTTGCCTGCTTCTATACAGATCAATATCTTTGGTTATGTGTCAATGTTGGTATTTGGCATGGTTATTGGTATATGGGCCACAGGGTTAATTGGCATTGGCGTGAAAGATGAAATTGTTGAAAAATATGAAGACTATGTCAAAGAAGGTCACTTTGTCATGATGGTGGATACCAAAGAAGAAAGTGAGAAAGAAGTTACGGATACAATTTTATCTCATCATCCTAACACTAAAATGGCAGGCGTTGAGGCGCACTGAGCTAACATTTTAGGTTCTATGGAAGGCAAGCAATGAAAATCGATTTCGACAAAACACAGATTTTGAATATAGCTTCTATCCCAACCAAACTGGGATTTTTTGTTTGGGTGTTTATTAAGCGCCACCCTGTAATTCTATTTATTTTTTCATTGTTTATACTCTTTGAGGGTTTTTTAGCAAGTGCCAATGCCTATTTGCTTAAATCGATAATTGATGGCGTCATCATATCAAAAGATAACACAGAGCTGTTTTTATGGATTATTGCAACTCCTGTTATTTGCTATGCCAGTATTAAGTTATTGATGAATGTTTTGTACTCTATTTATCGATATGCCCATCTTTTATTTTTCCCTAAACTTAAATCAGATATTGCGGGAACTGTGCATCATTATCTCACAGAGCATTCTTATCGCTATTTTAGTGATCATTTATCAGGCAGCTTAGCTAAAAGGATTTTTGATTTATGCACAGGGGTCGAGTCGCTTATTCAAATTATGACCCATTTTCTGTTGCCAAAAGGATTATCTATATTAGTGGCTTCTATTGTTATGTATATGGTTAACCCCATATTTGGTGTATTGCAATTTGTTTGGTCAATTTCATTTGTTGGAACATCGTTTTGGATGTCTAAACGTTCAGAAAACTTAGCCTATGCCCTAAGTGAGGCAGGGACTAAAATGAATGGAAGAATGGTTGACAGTATTGTCAATATAATGAGTACAAAATTATTTGCTAATAAAAAATTTGAAGAAGATATAGTTTTTGATTCGATAAACACCTTAATGAAAAAAGACAGAGCGCTTGATTGGTACTTACTCAAAGTTAATATTGTACAAGGACTTTGGATTTTGGCTTTGGTATGCGGCATGTTCGCAGGGTTAATCTATGGTCGTTTGCAAGGATGGGTAACGGTGGGCGACTTTGCGCTGATTATTACCCTATCTGCTGCCATCACTGACAGTATCTATGGCATGGGTCAAGAAATGTTACGTTTTTCCAAAGAAATGGGTAATTGCCGCCAAGCACTTAACATCATTGCAGAGCCACATGAAATAATGGATAAACCTAATGCGGGTTTGCTTGAAGTGAAAGAAGGCAAAATTGTATTTGATAAGGTGCAATTTCAATATGAGGGTGCTCCCATCTTATTTGAAAATAAAACGGTAGTTATTGAACCGGGCCAAAAAGTGGGCCTGGTAGGCCATTCAGGCAGTGGAAAATCCACTTTTGTAAACTTGATTTTAAGGCTCTATGATGTAAAAGAGGGAAGCATTTTAATTGATAATGTTGATATAAAAGAAGTAACACAAAACAGTTTGCGTCAAAATATAGGGATGATCCCGCAAGATCCTTCGCTGTTTCATCGCAGCTTATTAGAAAATATACAATGTGGAAAAATAGATGCTCCCTATGATGAAGTAATCCAAGCTGCCATTGGCGCGCATGCGCATGAATTTATAACAGCCTTGCCAAAACAATATGATTCCTTAGTAGGAGAAAGAGGGGTAAAACTATCAGGTGGGCAACGCCAACGAATCGCCATTGCAAGAGCGTTTTTAAAAAATGCGCCTATCTTGATATTGGATGAAGCGACCAGCCAGCTTGATTCTGTAACCGAACAATTGATTCAAGACAGTTTATGGAAACTAATGCACAACAAAACCACGATTGTTGTCGCGCACCGTCTTTCTACTTTGTTAAAAATGGACAGAATTTTGGTGTTTGATAAAGGAAAAATTGTAGAAGATGGTAAGCACGACGTTTTGTTGGCTCAAAATGGCCTATACGCTACCTTATGGAAAGCCCAAATTGGTGGCTTCTTGTTAGATGATGAGGAGGCATAACGTGAGAGAAGATAAATACGATTTTGAGATTGGCGAAAAAGGCCAGGAAGGGTTAGATATTTTAGATGTGATGTTTAATGATCATACAAAACATATTATTTCAAAGCACCTAAAGCCTGGCATGAAAATACTGGATATTGGTTGTGGCAGAGGCGCGATGAGTGTTTGGCTGGCGCATCAAGTCGGAGAAAAAGGGAAAGTTGTTGCTATTGATAATAGCGATAATCAAATTAATGCGACTATTAGCTTAACTAAAGAAACCGCACCTAGCTGGCTGAGTTTTAAAGTCCATTCTGCTTATGATGTTGAAACACTGAATGAACCGTTTGATGTGGTCTATTGCCGTTTTATTTTGCACCATCTTAATCATCCAACAAAGGTTATTGAAAAGATCTTTTCGCTATTAAAGCAAGGTGGGATCTTTATTGCTGAGGAAGGCATTGTGAGCGCTGCTTTTGCCTATCCTCAAATCGAGGCTTGGGGCGGTGAGCGTTTAAGCGAAAGACTCCCTAAAGAGAAGGAAGGCGAGGATAGAGACGGGAATTTTGGGATGAAGCTTTTTCATCAAATGACAACCGTTGGCTTTGATGTTTTATATGCCGATTTATATCAACCTTTTTTATACACCCATAAACAAAAGCAATTATTGGCAGGCCCATCTAGAGAGGGCTATAAAGAATATGCGCTTAAACACGGTTGTACCTTGGCGCAGTGGGAAGAGCGTGCTAAAGCGCTGGATGCGTTGATTGATAACCCAGCAGGGAGTATGGGGTTTTATCAAAGTTGCTTAGTGGTAGGAAAGAAATAGTTAAGGGCTATGAATATTATTGTTGGTAAAGAGCGTGAGTTTATTGAAATTGTAGTTATATACACTTTCATTTCATTTTAACTCAGTTTGATGAAACATAATACGTTTCATAAAATCGCCAAACAGTGGAACTGTAAAATCAGTATCGCCGTGCGCGGGGCTATAAATCATCCCTTTTTTTATTAAGTTATTACGAATTGGTGCAACAGCTTGGGGGCTAACATTTAGTTTTTCTGCAATATCACCTGAGCGTTGGGCGCCGTTGCCAAGAATAGCTAATGCGTGAAGATATTCTTTTTCACGGGGTGTTAATCTATCAAACCTAACTCTAAAAAAACTTTCGTCAAGACGCTCGATAGATTCTTTAGTGGCTTTATGAATATCAGATATATTGATAGGAGATTTTTCTGCAATGTTCCAAGCTTGGTATCCCCACTCTTGTAAAAAATAAGGATAGCCTTGAGTCTGTTGCATGATTTCATTTAATGCATCATCTGTTATCTCTACTCCTTGACTTTGTGCAGGGCCTCTTATTGCTGCAATCATATCATTGGTTTCAAGGGGGCCAATTTTGGGAAAATCAAATAGTCTTTCTGCATAAGACTTTGATCTGCCCGTCAAGCCTACAAGTTGCGGCAATCCTGCCCCTATTAATGCTAGGGGTAATTTTTTTTGAGCAATTCGATGAAAGGACATAATCAAGGCGCTCATTTCATGTTCTGATAAGTATTGCAATTCATCAATGATAATTGCGACGGCAATTTTTCTATCGGAAGCTGCATCTGCAATGGCTTCTAATAAGATAGGTAAGTCTGATTCTAGATCACCGCTATCAGCCGTTCCAATTTCAGGATCTATATCTAGAACAACTTCAACATCTTGAACTTTAAACTTAATGCCATTTAAAAAACTTTTTAAGACTCGAAAACCTCTTTTTACTTTTTCACTAATCTTTTCCATGCGATCAAGTTGAAATAATAGTTGTCTTAAAGGTGGCAAGATTAATGCAGATAAAGATTTTTTTTCATGGGCTTCAACCAAAATAGACTTGTATCCATCTTTTTCTGCGAGATTATGTATTTCATTTAATAACACAGTTTTTCCAACGCCCCGCAGACCAACGAGCATAAAGCTTTTTTCCGATCTTCCTTCTTTTAGTCGCTCAAACATAATGTGTGCTTTATCTAAAATAGATTTCCGACCAGCGAGCTCCAGAGGTGGGGTGCCTGCGCCTGGAGAGAAGGGATTTTTAATAGGATCCATAAAATATACCAAGTTTATGTAAATATAACGATTTTCCATTATATTTACATAAACTTGGTATATAATCAACAAATACAGATGATCTACACGCGTTTAGCTGCCACTAAAACCAGCACTAAAGCGCTAACCAACAGATCAAAATCCAATAACTACCGTTAGATCAGGGCGATGCCTTGAACGACTAGAAGCCACAATTACGCCACCTTGGGGTTGCATTAAAATCATACCGTGCGTTCGATGACGTCTGTGGTGATGATGGTGCTTATGATGTTTGTGATGATGAACGTGATGAACATGGTGAACGTGGTGATGGTGTTTAGTGGCCGCCATACTTAAGCCGGAAAAGCTTAGCAATAATCCTGCTAAACCAGATAAAACTACTGTGCGCATAATAGCTCCAAAAAAAGATAAAAATAGATTTATTAGCCAACTATGCTAGCCGGAGCCATAATAGTTGGCTAGCTTTATTGGATAAGTTATAGGAAAAAGCAGATATTTGGTTCAGCATATTAACTAAGGGGGATGCCCCCATGTTACAATCATCACTTTATTTTGTCGTAAAAAGGTATGTTGTGAAATTTATTGTAGTTATGGTACATAACCAACTTAACGAAAAGATCCTCTCAAGGCAGTTAAATAATCATCCATGGAAAGAACCCATCCAAATCATCTCCGTCCCCATGCCTGTACGTGGGCAAAGCCAGGTGATGAGTATACAAAGACTTAAATCTGAGATTGCAGATAAAGTCGATTATAATAACGTTTGCGCATTTATTATTGAATCTAATTATGGATTTGCTTCTGAAGAAATGGTTGCATTTGATATTATCCAGTTCGGAGAAAGTGCTTTTGTCAATGCAAAAATAATCGCCTATAGTTCAACTCAATCTAGTTTGGTGATGGCAGCAAAACTGGGTGATAATATGAGTGTTTGTCATTCCATGAGCGACTCTGTTGATGTACTACAAGATATTTTTGCTCGCTCTTTAGGGTTACAAACTGAAAAGAGCAATGGCCTTAGAGATCGTTTGTTCACTAAGAGTCTTGTAAAAGAATTAACCACAGTTATAGATAATGAATATTTAAATGAATCAAAACCCTATACTTTATCGCTGGCTATGCAACGTCATATTACAACGGATAGCCACAATTTATCTGCTGTAAATGATGGGGAAAATGAGATAGAAAATAAAAGAAAATTAGCGTGCATTCTATAAAACATAAGCGCTTATTGAAACGGAAAAAAATTTAGGTGGATTTAGTGAAACATTATCGAGAAGAATTATTTTTTAACACAAAAACGCGCGTTGCATTTGTTAACATTTCTGATTCTGTTCAAGCTGCAGTAGATAAAAGTGGCATTAAAAATGGTCTTTGTTTAGTAAACGCAATGCATATTAGTGCTAGCGTTTATATTAATGATGATGAACCTGGATTATTACACGATTATCAAGTTTGGCTAGAAAAGCTTGCTCCACATGAACCACTTGAACAATACCGTCATAATGATACAGGGGAAGATAATGCAGATGCTCATATCAAACGCCAAATAATGGGGCGCGAGGTCGTTATTGCCGTCACAAATGGTAAGCTTGATTTTGGGCCGTGGGAACAAGTTTTTTATGGAGAATTTGACGGAAAACGGAAAAAGCGGGTTCTAATCAAAATCATAGGGGAATAAACGCCAAGAAACGCATGTACCTGCTAACTTCCACCACAAGGTTTCGCTTTGCCTTAAATCAAATCAGTGCGCGTCACATTTTCTCACGTGTAAATACAGGAACTTTATTTGCCGCTTCTCATCAAACTATAAAGAATGACTTGCATGGGGATCTGTACCTTTATGTCCATAGAAATGACGGATGGTAATGATCTCCTGAGCCTTTATACAGAGCTTAAATCCTGTATTAAAGAAAATGCTCAAGGGGATGATTTTGCCATTTTGAAGGGCTATGAGTTACTAAAATCTGCCGTGATGAACGACGACCTTGGTTCTGCTAACGCAAATGAATTTTTTGATAAATTGAAACCACTTACAGGTTTTGATGATTTTTTGACTGCAGTTTTTACGTCCCCAGGTTCTTACCCTTCGATAGGAACCTTATTAGACATTGCCATTCAAAAGAAAAATGAAGGTTTAATAGCCTATATTATCAATTCAAGAGATGGCGATAAAATCACATCTCATTTATCAGATTTTTATTTGTATCAATTAATTTTAAATGATGATGAAGCCAATTTGTTTCGTTTGCTTGAAAAAGGTCTTGATCCTAATAAACATGGCTGCCTGGGAAGAACTATTTCACATATTTTGCTCCTTGAAAACAAATACGATCTTTTTAAGAAAATATTTGAAAAATTCGGTAGTAAGATGGATCTTCAAGCAAAAGATTGGGACAAACGAACCCTGCTACACGTTGCGGTAATTAGCCAGAACATGGCGGCGGTTGAATTTTTTTTAGAACGAGGATTTAATCCGAGCGAACCTGATTTATTTGGTTTTACCGCTTTAGATTTTGCTTTATTTTTTGGAAACATTGACATTGCCAAAAAACTGTCCTCACAGCCTGAGGAAGTTTTGCGAAAAGATCCAAAATGGCAAAATCGACCGCCCTTATTTAGTCACAATAATTTGGTTGAAAAAATATCAGCTTACTTGAAATTAAAATACGCAACATTAAATGATCCTGAGGTTCAATTTTCAGTGCCTGCCATTGATGGTGGCGTTTGTAATGGCTGGTCTTGGAAGGTAGGATTGGAAGCTTGCGATTCCATTGCGCAAAAAAGTAAATTTTACAAAATGTGTTCAGTCTTTGCAAATTGGGATGGCACCAAAGAATCCCTTGCCTCTATTCCTGAAGAATTTAAAAATGAATATGCAAATTTAGATGAAATGTTTTTTGAGCTAACCAACGAAATATACATGTTCTATCAGCAAGGAGATGCCAATATAGGGCTTCCAAGGCACGATAGGGCCAAGCAAATGGCGGTGGTTTCAGATAAAAAACAAGTAAAGCTCTTCTGTGATTTCACGTTGCCCAAGATGACGAATGAAGAACAAGTCACTATCCTAAATGCGTTTAATAAGCTTGCAGACAATACCATTATTGATGCCAGAAGTGGCAATCATGACGTTTCTTACGTTCAAAAAGCACATAATGAAATATATTATTTTGATCCAAATATTCGTTTTGAGTTGCCTGTATATAATAGTTATTTAGAAGCTATTGAGGCCACAACAGATTATATGGCAAGTAAAGTAGATGCTGTGTCTTTTTGGCATACGGCACCTGAAAATATGCCTTCAGATCTCCTCATCCATTCCAGTCAAATAATGGATCGGCTTATCGATGATCTCATTATTAAAAGCCCGCAAAGGCTCGATGAGTTAAGTAATATTTTCAATCAAATTGGTTTTTGTGGCACCCCAATGTTTTTAGATAGACTCCTTAGCAATCCTGTTATTCAACCTAAAATAACACAGGCGATGTTAGATAGAATGATTTACGTTGCTCATCTTAGAAAAAATTTTGATATTCTTAACGTGGCATTTAATCACGGTCATTCTTTATCTCATGAACAAATAGACACCCTAACTTCGTTTTTAAAAGCAGGTATTTTGTATGATAATGAAAAACTAGTGAAAGAAGCGAAAAGTGCTATACAAAAAATCGTTTTTGATGATCCTGATAAACTGACCCCAAAAATTGATCAACTCCTTCAATATACGCCTGTGCAGGAAAAACCCAAAGCGCAAAGTGACAAGCGAAAAAAACTGACAAAAAGTTATGAAACAAAACGTCAGTCTGCACCAAAACCGGTGCCATCCATTGAACCAACAGAAAAACACCCTTATCCGAAGACCCCAACCACTACCAAAAAATAATTTCCGCTATAAAGAGTTTAGTATTTAACTAAAATCCTGTTGCTACACTAAGGTGCAAGAATGCGATAATATGCCACCTTCAGTGAGCCTATAAAGGAATATTCTCAAATGCTGCAAGGAAATACCGGTAATGTTAAGCCCCACTTTGTTAATACCTTAGACAAGGCGTGGGAAGACATTAAAGCCAAGCAATATGCTAATGCCTATGAAAGCTTAAAAATTATTGCACCTTTCGAAGCAGAATTGTACCCCCCAACGAGAAAGCGATTTAAAATCGGTATGGCACGATGCCTTGCCGCACGCGGTGAAAGATTAAAAGCGATTGAACAATATAAAGGTATTCCAGGTTGGGAAAAAGATGACAACGTTTTATTTAGCCTAGGCATTTGCTTTACTGAGCTTAATCGTAATGATGACGCTATCGGTTGTTATCAAAAAATGTCTAATTGGAAAACCAATCAAAGATCCCTGTTAGCAATTGGACGGGCCTATGCCAATAAAAAAGATGTTAAAAAAGCAGTAGAATATTTCAAAAGTTACACAAATTGGGAAAATAATCGAGAAATCCTATTAGCCCTGGGGCGATGCTACCAAGAAAATGAATATTATCGAGAAGCGCTTGATGCCTATCGAAAAATATCAAAATGGAACACAGATGTACAGGTTCGCGTTAGCATTGGTCGATGTTATCAAGAAATGCATCGCTATCAGGATGCTATCCGTGAGTTTGAGGGATCACTGGGCTTAGGCGATGACAGATTAGTGTTATTAGGTAAGGGACATTGTTATGAAGCAATGGGCCTTTATCAAGAAGCCTTGGAAATTTTTAGAAGTATCAGGGGTTGGCGTGAGTCTAAAGATGCCTCGCTCGCAGTTGCCCATTGCTTGGTGGAACTTAAAAGATACGATGAAGCGATTGAAAAGTTTAGATATGTAAGAAACTATAAGCATGACAAACAAGCACTAGATGGGATGGGGTATTGTTTCATTGCAATGGAGAGGTATGATGATGCTATTGCTTCATTTCAATCCATCGAAAATTGGCAGACTGATCCTGCCCCATTATTAGGGCTGGCCAAGTGTTATGAGCATAGGGGCGATCTTAAAAAAGCAGAAGCTACTTTTAAAGCGATTCCTGGATGGGAAAATGATGCGGTCGTTTTAAACTGTTTGGGACGTTTTTTTCAAGAGCAAGCCCTTACCCAGCAGGCAGTTTCATACTTTAGGCGCATACCCAATTGGGAGCATGATAAGCAAGCGCAGCTTGGCATATCCCATTGTTATCGAATAGATAAAAAATATCGTGAAGCCATAGCAACGTTGCAAAAAATAGCCAATGGTAATACATGCCCACAAGTATTACTGTGTTTGGGGCGGTGCTATGAAGAATTGGGACAATACCAAGATGCTATAGAGTCCTTCTTGCGTATTGCGCATTTAGATCAATATACAAGTGGTTTAGTCGCCTTGGCCCGTTGTTACGAAGAAATGGGGTACTATGAAAAAACCATTGCTACCTTTAAGAGGATCCCCTATTGGCAAAAGAGCAAGGTCGCCTTAATTGGTTTAGGACGCTGTTATCAACTCATGTCCCAGGATAATAATGCATTGGCATGTTTTGAGCAGATCCCAAGTTTTCAAGACGATCTGGATGCGCTACTGAGCATTGCACATTGTTTAAATGATATGAGACGTTCATCTGAGGCAATTAAAACCTATCACGCAATTAGAAACTGGGAAAAAAATAAATCGGCCTTGATGGGACTTGCAAGATGTTATGAGAGTGTGGGTAATTTTTCTGCAGCAGAAGCTACTTTAATGAAAATACCACATTGGCGCGAAGATAGGGAAGCCTTATTGGGGCTTGCTTGTTGTTATAGCCAAAGCGGTGATGAAAAGCGGGCCTTTGAGGCTTTTGGCGCTATTCCCCAGGGTGAAAACGATAGAGAAGTTCAAATTAGCCTTGCATACAGCTATATGCAGTTAGGGCAGCATGATAAAGCAATCGCTCGCTATCGCACTATACTTGCCCGTGATGGATGGCAGCAAGACACACAAGCCTTAATAGGCCTAGCCAGCTCTTTAGTTGAAACCCAACAATACAATGAAGCTATTCACACCTATACCTTAGTGTATGACTATAGAAACAATCGCGCCGCCTTGTTTGGGCTGGCGATTTGCTACGAAAAAATGGAACAATTTGGCTTATGTTTACAGACATTAGCTAGTATTAAAAATAATGAAACAGATAAAAAAATAAATTTAACTCGCAGTATGTGTTATCAGCATGCTGGGGATTTTGCTATGGCAGAGAGTTCGTTAAAAACTATTCCTCAATGGGAGCAAGATAGTGAGGCGTTGTATGCCCTTGCGCGGCTTTATTGTGAAATAGGCGATTACCGTGCATCAGAAGCCATGTTTAAACGAATTGTGAATTGGGATCAAGATAGGCTTGTAATCTTAGGATTAGCCTGCTGTTATGAAGGGATGGGGAAATTTGATCTTGCCTTGAAATTGTATGATAAAATATCACATTTAGCCCAAGACAATGAAGCTTTGATTAACTTGGCGCGTTGTTATGTCAAAATGCGGCGCTTTGATGATGCCGTAGCCACCTTTAAATCCATTCCCAATGGTAGAAAGAATAAGCTGGTATTATTAGGCCTTGGTCGTTGTTTCCAAGACAAAGGGGAATATCAAACGGCAGTTTCACAATATCAAGCCATCTACCAGTATGAAAATGATAGGCTGGCATTATTGTCTTTAGGCAGATGTTATCAAGACATGAAGCAATATGAAAACGCTATGGCAGTATTCAATCGTATTTCGAACTGGCAGCAGGATAAAGAAGTATGCTTGGCTATGGCAAGGTGTTCAGCTGAATTTGATGACGAAATGGCGCAGCACTATTTTCAGCAATTATTAACACAATTTCCTCAATTTTATAGTGGCCAACTGAGCTATTTGATTTATAAAAAACATCATTTAAGTCAAGAAGAGGTGCTAGCACAATTCAATGCGCTCATCGCAGCCATGCCAAATTATGAACCAGTATATTATCAGCTCTGTTTTTATTTGGCTGAAAAAAGGCTGCCACTGTTAAATGACATAATTGTAAGTGCTATAAATCAATTTCCTTTTAGTCCGAGATTATATTTATTGCAAGCAGAATTATGTCGTAAACAGGACAAACCTCAAACCGCCTTTGACATATTACAAAAAAACGCAGAACAATTTCCTTATCATGCGATGACAAAAGTTGAACTTATTAGATTATATCTTTCATCGGGCAACCAAGCCAAAGCAAGAGTAGTGGAAAAAGAGTGCCTTAAGTTGTTTAAAGGGCATAATAAATTGTTTAAATATATCAGCGCGCTATTTAGGCTTTCTGATTTAATTATTAAATTAGGATTTATGCCGGCTGTAACCGACGATGATTTCGAGCTTGCGGCAGTGAAGTTACCTATAACCATCACAGCGGGACATTATCTCACTGGCGATACAATAGCTTACTTGATATTAAATAAAGCCATAGTAAACCAGGACTATAAAATTATTACACCCGACATGCCTTTAACTCAAGCAGCATTATCACAAGATTTTACTATTGCAACGTTATGTGCAAACCTAGATGGTGATGTTTATGATCCCTTAGGGTGCGGTTTAAAAGATGTGCGGGAAAAGCGCCTTCGTTTTGTGGGGCATGCCAATCTTAGAATTGATGAAAATCCTTTTAATGTGATACGGGCTGTTGACTATATGTGCCAAGGATTTAAACCCGATGATGAGCTTAAACATGCGCTCTTAAACTGGCAGGGTTGCCCCAAGGCAGCAGAAGAAAAATTTAAAGAAGATATTGAGGCAATGCTGGCCCGCGCTACGCGCAAGGAATTATTGTTATTGTTACTCAAAGAGTATCAATTGGTAGAGAAAGTGGAAGTCGTGCTTGGAAGATCGTTAGATGAATTCAGAATAGAACCACAGCAGCAAGATCCGACTATTGCAAAATCTATTCGTTATAACCCAAGGACGGTGCTTGATCATCCCAAAGAGCCTACATCAACATCAGCATTAGATCTTGTTCCCGTTTTTTTACCAAATTTTAATCGTAGACAAAGCCAAATATCGAATGCCAATAATGCATTCATGCCGCCGAGAAAGCGAGTAGGATATGGGTGATAAGGTAAGCAGGGACCCAAGGAGAGAATATAAATAAATTTATCGCTCTCATGCCGTCCCTGTCGAACCCAAAGCAACGGGCCTTGTTCTTGTTTCTGCACTTGGAAGAGATCCAATTCTTAATATTCCATGCATTTAAATGACTTTGATTTGCTCGCATTTGCGGATGCACACCCCAAGCACGCAGAAGTTACTAACTATCGCCTTGAATTTTACTTTGGATAACTGTACGCTAATCAAAAATGTTTGAAAATTCAATTATTTAGCACGAAAACTTATTTTATATTTATTATGTAATTGATTAATAGTAACACATGTGTTACTATTATAGCAGGAACTGTTTTATGGAAGTAATTGTTAAGGAATATATTACTCCGGAGGGGAAATCACCTTTTGGGAGATGGTTTGAAGCGCTTAATGCCCCTGCTGCTGCAAAAGTAAGAGTAGCAATTGCAAGAATTGAACAGGGCAACTTTTCTAATTCAAAATCTGTAGGTGCAAATGTATGGGAATTCAAAATTGATTTTGGGCCAGGGTATAGGGTGTATTTCGGATTTGATGGTGAAGAAGTTATTATTTTGCTTGCAGGTGGAACAAAAAAAAGACAACAGCAAGATATTGAAAAAGCTAAACAACTCTGGCTTGAATATAAAAAGAGAATAGGTGGTCATTAATTATGGCTTTAACAAGAAAATTTAAAGACACTGTCGTAAAAAGAGCGCAATCTGATCTGCAATTCAAACGAGAATTATTACGCCAATCTATTAATGAGTTTTTAAGTGGCGATTTGGAAGTTGCTAAAGCCTTATTGCGTGATTATATAAACGCTACCTCGCAGTTTGAAACTATTGCTAAAGATCTAAACAAAAACTCTAAGAGTATTCAGCGTATGCTAGGACCAAATGGCAATCCAACGGCCGAAAATCTTACCGCTTTGTTTAAAGCGCTTCAAAAAAGAGAAGGAATTAAGTTTGAGGTACGATAATGGTCGGCAAGTGCTAGAAATTAATTTAAAAGTTCATATTATCTAAAGGAAAAAACGTCCCAGGATTTAAGATATTTTTAGGATCAAATTATGCTTTAATTTGCTTCAGTTAAAGCGATACATGGGCCCGGTAAGGCCCTATTTTTTCTTTAATTTTTTCGTGGAAGTTGTTTTTTCTTTAGGGGCAGGTTTAGGATCTTTCGATAAAGGAAATGATACTAATAAAGGTTCGGCTCTATGTTAATTTTCTTAGTAAAAATAAATACGTGTAAATGCAGATATGTTGCGGCTCATCCACGCTATCTGCATCACCCATCTGCTTTGGCTACCTTATGAGTGTCATGAATGCTTATAATATTTGAGCGTTTTGTGATTGTTGGGGTGTTCAGTGAAAAAAGGTCCTAAACAAACAGGTCCCGATCTTGTTTCTGCGCTTGGGAAACCTGCTGTCGTTAATATAACTCATTTTTTGAATGATCTTGATTTTCTATCATTTGTGATTGCACATCCTAAACACATTGATGTCGCCAATAGCGTTGCCAGAAATAGACTGTTAAGCTGCCAATCGCTAGAATCACTACAGCAACGATGTAAATTGGAAGAAATTCCACTCGTTGAACTTTTTACAAGACACCATTTTTATAAAATGGCGTTCTTTGGTGAAGAATTTGCTAACTATTTTACGAACAATTATGCTGATCTCGTTGATTTTGAAGACATTGACGTGCCGCATGAAATTAAACCCGTAATGGATGTATGCAAAGTGTTTCTCGGTGATATTAGGCTTTTGGGCTTGGATATTTCTGTGGCTAAGAAAATATTAGACTATGTTTTTCTTACGGGATCCATTGCTATGACGGGGGTTGGATTTTCATGTTTGCCGCAAGCTCTTCAAACAGGTCTTGCCCCTTTATTTCAAGTTATTGCTATTGCGCATGGCCAACAGATCAAAGCCAGTGATTTAGGCGAAAATAAGCATGACATTTATACCCGTGCTTTTAAAATGGCCCTGCATTTAGGTCACGATAAAGTTGCAGCGCAGTTATTAGCGGATAAGCATAAAGGATTAATTTCGTTTAATGATGAATGCGATTTAGATTTAGGGGCGTTATTGGATCAAAAGCACTATAGTAGCGTTGCCTTGTTGTTAATTATCCAACGTCAAAAATCGCTTAAAGATTTAACTTCTACAGTAAAAAACTTGCAAAGTTCGGTCTTAAATTTTGAAAAGCATTCAAAACATATATTTGAACATGTATGTCGATATCTTAATGGCAATACTCAAAATCCTACTAAAAAAATTCGTTCGTTAGAATTTGCTGCTATGTTAGGGTGTTTTGAGAGGGCAAAAGAGTTTACTACATCCATGCCGCAAGATTTAACTTTGGATATTCAACCTGTTTATAATACGGCTTATCAGAAGCAGGGTAAACGACGACGCGAGTCTGACATTAGGCTGCGAAAAAGAGAGTGCGAGAGATCTAAAATGAAACGGTCGACACCTTAATATGCTGCGGTTTGCTTAGGAGTTAAGATCATTTGAAGGAAAAAATTTTCCTGGGTTCAAAATATTTTTAGGATCAAACTGGGCTTTAATTTGCTTCATTAGGGCAATGCTTGCCGGTGACAGCTCTTTGTTCACATAATCTCTTTTTTCAATGCCCACCCCGTGTTCGCCTGATAAGCTTCCCTGTAAGGCTACCACTTTATCAAACAATTTATTGAGGCATTCTTTGGCCTTGGGGCCCATAATGGGATCGAAAGGATCTATTAATAGGTTAACATGAATATTACCATTGCCGGCATGGCCGAAATTCACAATGGTAATTTGATAGGTTCTGGCAAGTTCTTGTGTGTAGTTTAATAATGCAGGAATATTGGAAAGAGGCACCACCACATCTTCATTGATTTTATGGGGTGAGAGGCTGCGTAGTGCTTGTGATAGTGACTTTCTAATCGCCCAGAGCTTTTCTGATTCTTGCGCTGTTGTGGCAACCGACCAAGAAATAAGCCCCTCGTTATGGCAGGCTTGTTCCATTAATTTCACATCGCTGGATAAATCTTCTGAAGAGCCATCGACTTCAATCATGAGCATGCTACCGGCATTTTCAGGAAGTTCGGCCTTGGCATGGGCTCTTATCATGGCAATGGCGTTGCCATCGATAAATTCACAACCACAGGGGGTAATTGGCTGTGTCATGACTTGGGTAATAGCGAGAGCCGCACTTTCTGCATTCTTAAAAAAGGCCCGCATGGTACGTTTGCTATGAGGCAAGGGCGTTAATTTTAAAACCGCTTTAGAGACAATACCTAGGGTGCCTTCAGAGCCAATGAGTAAACGCGTTAAATCATAACCCACCACACCCTTAGTGGTATAAACCCCACATTCTATAGTTTCGCCCGTGCCAATCACGGCCGTTAAGCCTAATACATTTTCTCTGGTGGTACCGTATTTCAGTGAGCGTGGCCCTGCGGCATTGCAAGCTAAGTTTCCGCCAATACAACAATAAGCGGCGCTGGTGGGATCAGGTGGCCAGAAAAACCCAGCATCCCTCGCTGCTTTTTGAACCTCTGCATTGAGTACCCCAGGCTCTACCACCATTAAGCGGTTAGCGGGATCAACCTTAATAATTTTTTGCATGCGTTCAAGTGACAGTACAACGCCACCCTGTAAGGGGATGGCCGCACCGGTGGTGCCACTGGCGCGGCCTCTGGCCGTGAGGGGAATGCCGAACTCATAGCAAAGTGTTACTGCTGTCACAATGTCTTCATGACTTAAGGCAAAGATAACGGCCTGGGGCAGCGCATGGCGACGAGAATTATCGTAGCCATACACCCAGCAATCGGCTGGATCGGTATAAAATTGGTTTGCAGGAAAAGCCTTTGAGAGCTTTTCTACAAATGCACTTGGAAGTTGTGTGCTAGGTTCTGTCGTATTCGAAGATTTTAACAACTTTATTTACACCTTTAACGTGTCTTGCAATATCAACCGTTATTTCTTCTTCAATTGGCTTAACAATTCCTAATAAGTACACAACACCATCTTCGGTAACCACTTTTACGCGTGCAGGGTTAAGATCTTTGGTTACCGTCATTTCACTTTTAACCCGCGTGGTTATCCAGGTATCGGTGGAACGTTGCAGCATAGAGGTGGGTTCTTTCAGGGTTATTTCATTATGCACTTTTTTAACTTTTTCAATATTTTTTACGCGTTGCACAATGTCCGCGCGTACTTTATGAGAAGGCGCTTGCCCAACCAATAGCACTTGATTGTTGTAAGAAATAGCGGACACATGCACGTTAGGATCATCAGCTACTTCGGTAATGGCCTGTAGTGATTTTAATTGAATGCTTTTATCTTCAATAATCGTACCCGTGGTGCGCCTATCGTTGGCAGCAACGACAGCACTGGTTGCCGCGCCACCGACAACAACTGCCGCGCAGCCAGATAATAAAGAAGCCGTTAGTAATAACGTGATGAGTTTGAGTTGAGTTACAGTTATCTTAAGCATGGTTGAGGTCCAAATTCACTATCAATATATTCACATAAACAATGGATAATTAAGAGGTGTACTTCTTGAATTCTGGCAGTGGATTGCGCTGGCACTCTTAATTCAATATCTTCTGCTTGTAAAATGCGCGCAAGGGGGCCACCGTCTTTGCCGCTTAATGCAATCACTTTCATGCCTTTGCTGTGTGCGGCATAAACAGCATTTAAAATATTTTGAGATTTACCACTGGTGCTAATAGCTAGTAGCACATCGCCTTCTTGACCCAGCCCTTTTATTTGTTTTGAAAAAATTTCATCGTAACTATAATCGTTAGCGATGGAGGTAAGCGTAGAGGAATCGGTGGTGAGCGCAAAAGCAGGTAAGCTGATGCGTTCTTTTTCAAATCGATTAAGCAATTCAGCAGCAAAGTGTTGGGCATCGGCAGCAGAGCCCCCATTGCCACAAACGAGGATTTTTTTATGCTGCTTTAAGGCTTGTACCATGCACTCGCTGGCTCGAACGATATCTGGGGGTAGCGTATCAAGGGCGGCAAGCTTGGTGTCAATACTGTCGTTAAAAAGCTGACGAACTTTATCTTGTTTATTCATAGATGGGTTTCTAACTAAAAAGCAGACTTATTGTTATTGTTGATAGAAGATTATTCTACTCCAAAAGCGTTTGGGATCCAGGTAATTTTAGGTTTTAGTTGGGTATCTGTAATTGAAATAACATCGAAACGGGCAGGGAGGTTTTGTGCAAAATCATGCCGATTAAGATAAAACGTCGCCGTTAGGATAAGCTTGCGTTGCTTGGCAGGGGTAATGCTTTCAAAGGGCTCATAATAGTGCGGCTTCGCTAAAGAGCGGACTTCGACAAAAACAATTTCATTACCCTCTCGCATAATAATGTCAATTTCACCCATTTTGCAGCGATATTGCCTGCAAAGCAGTTTTAAGCCCTGTTTTTTAAGATAGTCGATGGCAAGTGCTTCTGCCTCATTACCCTTACTGGTGAGGTTTTGCTTTTTATCTACTGAGTGCGTACTCTTTGGGGCAAATTTGATTTCTTTAAACATGGCATGGAACTTCTGCGAGGGTTAGGCAATGGTGGTTAAAGGTAAAGTAAATCTTTTTGAAAAGCACCCTAAAAAGACACTATTGGGGCTGATTATTGTCATTCTTTTAGCCCTTTATGGTGCGGCCTCAATTAAATTCCTGAATAACAAATATACTGAGTTTGAAAACAAAAGTATAAAAAAACTGGCTCATCAAAAGTATGTTGGCCAAATCATAGATGCGAATATTGGCCGCTTTATCAAGCTTCGAGAATATCGCCCTAATCAAGAAAAATATGAGCGACCCAGCCGTAACTACCTAAAAAATATTGCGCCAAGTACTTTAGAACGCAAATACTATCGGGTTGCCACAGATGAAAATGGCTTTATTAAACCGTCAAATATCCACGAAAACCCGGAGGTTAAGATAGTTTTTTTAGGGGGCTCTACCACGGAGTGTTTGTATATGGAAGAAAACGAACGCTTTCCGTATTTAGTGGGAAGAATGATAGAAGAAAATACGGGCAAAAAGACTAACAGTTATAATGGTGGGGTGTCTGCTAATGAGTCTTTGCACTCGATTAATGTTTTAGTAAATAAAGTGTTGCCGATGAAGCCAACCATGGTTGTGATGATGCACAACATTAATGATTTGGTTATATTGCGTTCGCAAGGAACGTATTGGTATCAAGATTCGCTTAAAAGTCATGTGCAAACCGCTAAAAATGTGTTTACCCGGTTTGAGTTTCCACCAAAGAATGAAACCTTTGATAATCAAGCCATATCCGATGAATTCAGACATAATCTTCAAACCTTTATTGCCATTTGTAAAATACGTAATATTATTCCTATATTAATGACTCAAGGAAACCGCGTGAAAGATGATCTGCTCTATCATCGTTTTAACGACATTATACGGGAAGTAGGGGAAAGTGAAAAAGTGATGGTGATTGATTTGGCAAAGGAAATTCCTTCAGAGCCGGTTTATTTTTATGACGCCTATCACTACACGCCAGCAGGCGCTAAGCTTGCGGCAACCACCATTGCAAAAAAATTGGAAACGTTATTGTAAAAAATGGCTCATTATATTTTAGTGCATGGTGCATGGCATGGCGGATGGTGTTGGGATGAGGTGGCGGCTATCTTAAGGGCGCAGGGCCATCACGTGTTAGCGCCAGATCTGCCTGGCCATGGAAAAAATAAGACGCCAATCAAAGACATTTCCTTAGAGGATTATGTCGAGCGTATTGTTTCACTGATAGGCTCTCAAACAGAGATCATCTTAGTTGGTCATAGTTTGGGTGGGATGGTGATCTCACAAGCAGCAGAGCGTTGTTATGAACAAATAAAAAAGCTCATCTACGTTGCGGCCTTTATGCCCTGCGCTGGTGAATCGATGTCGCAAATTGCACAAAGCGAACCGCCTTCGCGATTTGTGAAAATGATGAAGCCAGATCCTTTAGAAAATATTTTTCATTTTCCCTTTAAAGCCATGAAAGCATTTGCCTACCATGGTTGTGATGAGAGCTTGTTTAACGGTATTTTACCAAAGTTTTGCCAACAACCTTTAGCACCACTCAGTGATACCGTCACCTTAACCGAAGGGCGTTTTATGCGCATTCCTAAAAGGTATATTGAATGCCTGCAAGATAGGGCCATCCCCATTTCAAAGCAGCGCCGAATGTACAAACGTTATGACTGTGAAGTAAAAACGCTTGATTGCGATCATGCCCCTTTTTATTCAGCAACAAGCGCTTTATGTAGCTTGCTTAATCTTTGAACAGTAGGAAAGGCAGCGAGCCTAAACGATGAACGGTCAATCAACCCCTTTACTATTGCCAGTAATTTAATATATTTAAATTAGTTACCTAATTTCTGTTTATGGATAAGCAGGGAAGGAAGCAGTGTGTAGGAAATGGATAGTCATTGTGGTTATGTCAGGGATGACATCGCTTTTTGCGACGTTGTGTTTTGCGGAGCAACATAGAAAAACCCCTTTGGATTACCACCTAAAACGTAGCATGGAAGCGCCTACCCCTAAACGAACCTCACATTTAATAAAGCCCACGCAACGTTTAACGCATATTTTTGACAATCTGTATCATCATCCAGAGGCCATGGTTAAAAAAGAAGAATATGCCGATTGGAAAGAGTATAAAGAAAAATTACGTTCGCTCGTTGCTTTGCATTTTTCCGATAATGTGCAAATTGGCTTTGACAAAATTAAAGCAGGGCCCTCTAAATTCAGCAAAGGTGAAATTCTAGATGTTAATCCGCAACTTGCGCCTAAATCAGCGGGAAGTGCCTCTCGTGGGTTTGGTTTACAAGTGAAAGTTAAACTGGACTAGGGGCGACCCTGCGGTTTTCGATGTACATCAAGCACGCTTTTTGCAAATTCACTTTCATGCTTTTCATCAACTTTATCGTGAATTTCTTTTTGTCCGGAAGAAGAAGGGAGTTCAGGTTTTTGAGGTTCTTGGGGGATCCTATTAAATATTTCTAATAGACTGCGGCGTTTTTTCATATTTACCCCCATCGCCTTAAGCCAAAAGAAAA
>CAZHSJ010000018.1:0-20922 GCA_964535225.1 Uncultured Candidatus Berkiella sp.
CCTATTTGGGCTTTTGGAACGGATGAGCAAAAGCTACGTTTTTTACCTAGCATGGCCAAGGGAGAGTGTGTTGGCTGTTTTGGCCTAACAGAGCCAGACGCAGGCTCTGATCCTGCCAGCATGAAAACCTTTGCCGTGAAAGTTGAAGGGGGATATAAACTGAGTGGCTCTAAAATGTGGATCACCAATGCAACCATTGCCGATATTGCCATTATCTGGGCAAGGGAGATTACGAATGGGAAAGTACTTGGTTTTATTGTGGAAAAGGAATTTAGCGGATACCAAGCCAAAGAAATTAAAAACAAAGGTTCCTTGCGCGCGTCAAATACGGGTGAATTGGTCTTAGAAGAGTGCTTTGTGCCAGATCAAAATCTTTTGCCCCAAGCGAAGGGCTTAAGTAGTGCGTTAAGCTGTCTTACCAAAGCAAGATTTGGAATTGCTTTTGGCGCAATCGGCGCGGCGCAAGCTTGTTATGATATTGCGCTTAATTATACAAAAGAACGCAAAGCATTTGGAAAACCTATTGCCAGTTTTCAGCTCATTCAGCATGATTTAGCGGAAATGTTATTAGAAATTGTAAAAGCGCAAGCCATTAATATTCATTTAGGCCGTTTAATGGATGATAATAAAACAGATTGTTATGTTAGAGTTTCCTTAGCCAAGATGAATGCCTGCAAAGAAGCCTTAAAAATAGCGCGTAGTGCACGAAATATATTGGGTGCCAATGGTATTAGTCTTGAATACCATGTTATTAGACATATGAATAATTTGGAATCCGTATTCACCTATGAAGGTACCAATAATATGCACTACCTGATTGTCGGTAGGCATATTACAGGTATCAACGCATTTTCTTAAACCAGTGTGACTTTTGTTTTTTTCTCTTCTTGTGCTAGTTGTTGCTTATTTAGTCTTTCAATTAATTTTCTCATGTCATGGGCAGGTTTTTGATGCAATTTCGCAAGAGGAGTAAATAGTTTTGCAAATGATGTCCACACTGAGGAGGGTAGCGTATCCTCAGAGGTAACATAGGGCTTCAAAGAAACAATAGGGCTATATGACTCCATGCTTTGGTTCAATTGGCCGCGCGAGTCTTCTCTTGCAATCTCAAGTTGGGTTTTAATTGGATCTGCGGCAGCATTTTCTACGACATCCTCTTTTTTATCACGATGATGATGTTTTTTACTATGATGGTGAGAGTGCTTTTTTTCTTCAGGACGGTTTTTGTGCTTGTGATGATGTTTTTTTTCTTTTTCTTTTTCTAATGTTGGTCCGTTTTTCATGTCATCTCCTTATGTTTTTAATGAAAAAAGGGCTCATAAGAGCCCTTAAAGTAAATGAAAGATTAATCTTCTTGTTTAGCAGGTTCTTGTTTTTCTTTGGGTTTATTCAAAGGGCGCTTTCCTGCAACAACACGAAAGTCTAGCGTTTCACCGTTGCGTACCACGGTAATAGGATAAGCGGTATCAGGTTTTAGCTTTGAAGTAATGCTAAGCACTTCATTAGGTTCAGTCACATTTTTATTATCGACGTTGATAATAATGTCGCCAGGTCTTAAACCCGCATTAAAGGCAGGGCCTTGACGAATAATGCCAGCAATAACAACACCATCACCTTTAGGATACTTTAAGGATTTTCTGATTTCATCAGTGAGCTTGGAAACGGTTATTCCCATCCATCCTCTGGTAACAAAACCGGTATCAATTAATTCTGCCATCACATCTTTAGCTAAATTAACAGGAATAGCAAAACCAATACCTTGGAAGCCGCCATTGCGTGAATAGATAGCATTATTGATCCCAATCAGGTTTCCGTTGGCATCAATTAAGGCACCACCAGAATTACCAGGGTTAATTGCCGCGTCGGTTTGCAGAAAGTTTTCAAAGGTGCTAATGCCTAGATCAGTGCGGCGCGTTGCGCTGATGATCCCATTGGTTGCGGTTTGACCTACACCAAAAGGGTTGCCGATAGCAAAAACAATATCACCTACTTTAAGGTTTTCAGAATCGCCCATGGCGATCACTTTAAGATCAGGAAGATCAATTTTCAAAATAGCCAAGTCTGTTTCTGGATCAGAGCCTACTACCTTTGCTTTTCCTTCACGTCCATCGGCAAGCTTAACTTTGATGTCATCGGCTTCATTGATAACGTGATTATTCGTGAGGATATAGCCATCTTTAGTAACAATTACGCCAGAACCAATACCAGATTGTGCACCAGGAAAGCCTTGATTGCCAAAAAAGTAGCGATAAAGTGGATCGCGCATCATCTGATTGGCTTCTTTGGGTAATTCTTTCGTGGAGTGAATACTGACAACCGCAGGCGAGGCACGTGAAATAGCCTCAGAATAGGAGACAGGCGCTGAGCTATAATTGATGGGATCATTCGCTTTTTGAAACTTGGGCGAAGCCTGTGCATTATCCCAAAAGCCTAATTTCGCTAATATAATTGGTGAGCCGATGGTGAGAAAGGTCCCACATAAAATCAGCTTGAGAAACTTCAACGAGGATTTTTTGTTCCACATAGCGTTTATTTCCCCATAATGTTAAAAATAGCCTATTATGCCTTTAAGTCGGATTACTTCGCAACGTTTAAAGACTCGTCAGACAACTAGAATATGGGTATAATGCCCTGCCATTTCAAGGTTCAAGATAAGTAGTAGAGGATGGATAAAGAAATTGCAGAAACTGAAACTCCATGGTTTTAACAATCTTACCAAGAACTTAAGCTTCAATATCTACGACATTTGTTATGCAAAGACCCCTGAGCAGCGCAAGCAATACCTAGAATATATTGACGAAGCCTATAATGCCAGAAGGCTAACTGAGATAATGTCAGAAGTCACCAATATTATTGGTGCCTATATTCTCAACATTGCGCATCAAGATTATGATCCCCAAGGCGCTAGCGTGACGATGTTGATTGCAGAAGAGCCAGTTGAGAAAAGACCATTGCAGACAGAATCACCAGGCCCCATACCGCAAACCGTTGTAGCACATTTAGATAAAAGTCATATTGCGGTACATACTTATCCTGAAAGTCATCCCGATAATGGCATTTGTACTTTTCGCGCTGATATTGATGTTTCAACGTGCGGACTCATTTCGCCCTTAAAAGCGTTAAATTATCTTCTTCATACGTTTGAGTCTGATATTGTGACAGTGGATTATCGCGTTCGCGGGTTCACCAGAGATGTGAGTGGTGAAAAGCATTTTATTGATCACCGTATTCATTCTATACAAAATTATTTTACCCAAGATACCCTAGATGCATATGAGATGATTGATGTTAATGTCTATCAAGAAAATGTATTTCACACCAAAATGCTATTAAAAGATTTTGAGTTAGATAATTATTTGTTTGGTACAACCTCGCAGATGTTATCTCAACAGGAAAACATCAGTATTCGTAGCCAGCTAAAGCGGGAAATGTTAGAGATATTTTACGGCAAGAATTTAAAAATTCCTGTTATTGCCTAATCATCCACCAGGCTTAAACCACCTTTACCACCTTTGCGATTTTTGTGCTCATCTGTTGGCAATAATGTCGACAAAGGTGTGGTCTCTTCAGGGGGCTTTTCTACTTCCGCTCGGGCCTCTTGTTTGTCGGTAATGGTTAATTTCAACCTTAAATTATTGCGTGAATCGGCGTTACGTAAAGCTTCTTCCAGTGAGATCTTTTTCTCAAAGTAGAGTTTTTCAAGCGCTTGGTCAAAGGTTTGCATACCAAGGGTTTCTGCTTTTTCCATAGCTTCTTTTAGGCTATCAATTTCCCCACGTTGAATTAAAGAAAGAATAAGTGGTGTTCCAAGCATAATTTCAATGGCAGCCGTACGCTTACCATCAATGGTTTTAACTAACCGTTGAGAAATAATAGCTTTAATATTAAAAGACAAATCCAATAACAGTTGTTGTCTTCTGTCTTCAGGGAAGAAGTTAATAATACGATCAAGCGCCTGGTTTGCATTATTGGCATGTAAGGTGGAAAGGCACAAGTGACCTGTTTCAGCAAATGCGATGGCATGTTCCATGGTTTCACGAGAGCGAATTTCACCAATTAAAATAACATCGGGTGCTTGACGCAAGGTGTTTTTAAGCGCCTCTTCATAGCTTAACGTGTCCATGCCTACTTCACGTTGATTAATAATAGATTGTTTATGTGAATGGACATATTCAATAGGATCTTCAATAGAGATAATATGATTAGCCGAATTTTCATTGCGATAATCTATCATTGCAGCAAGCGAGGTGGATTTACCTGAACCTGTTGCACCTACAATTAAGACGAGCCCTCTGGTTTCCATGATAATGTCTTTTAGTATGTAAGGTAATTGCAAAGATTCAATGGTTGGGATTTCCACTTGAATTCGTCTAATAACCATCGCAACATCGGTGCGTTGAATGAAAATGCTGACACGGAACCTTCCCAAGGCATGATCAGCAATCGCTAAATTCATTTCCAGTTTTTTCTCAAAGGCAGCGATTTGATCACTTGTCATGGTTTCATAGGCAAGTTTTTTAATCTCTTCTTTCTTTAAGGGGGTATCATTGAGCGTTGTGAGCTTACCATAGGCTTTAACAGAAGGAGGCTTACCTGTTGTTAAAAACAGATCAGAGGCTTCCATTTCTTTCATCTTGGCGAGTAGTTTTATTATTTCCATGGTTTTACCTTCATAGAGAAAGTCTGTTGCTTGCTATAATATATAGAATGAATAAACCAACTTACTTACTAATTGCTACTATATCACTTTAAAAATCTGGTAAAATTCACAGATTATTTGGACACCTCATTCATAAACTAGGGGGCCCCTATGGATTTCGGTACCGTTGTCTTTCTTATCGTCATCTTGGCCATTTTCGTGATATCAATGGGCGTAAAGCAGGTTCCACAGGGCTATGAATGGACGGTAGAGCGTTTTGGTCGTTATACCCAAACCCTATCACCAGGATTATCTTTAATTGTTCCTTTTGTTGATAGGATTGGCATGAAGCTCAATATGATGGAACAAGTAGTGGATATTCCTTCTCAAGAAATTATCACTAAAGATAACGCCATGGTAAAAGTAGATGGTATTTGCTTTTATCAAGTAGTTGATGCGGCAAAGGCGGCCTACGAGGTAAGCGAGTTAGACAGATCCTTGCGCGCATTAACGATGACCAACATTCGTACCGTATTGGGCTCTATGGCTCTTGATGAAGCGCTTTCAAATCGCGATCATATTAATACGAAATTACTGGCGGTAGTTGACGAAGCAACCACGCCTTGGGGTGTTAAGGTAACGCGTGTTGAAATTAAAGATATTTCTCCTCCTAAGGATCTGGTCAATGCGATGGCGGCGCAAATGAAAGCTGAACGGGAAAAACGCGCCAAGATCTTAGAAGCGGAAGGTTTCAGAGCTTCTGCCATTTTAAAAGCAGAAGGAGATAAGCAGGCGGTGGTTCTTTCGGCAGAAGGGAGAAAAGAAGCCGCTTTTAGGGATGCTGAAGCAAGAGAAAGGACCGCGCAGGCAGAAGCAATGGCCACGGATGTGTTATCAGAATCCTTATCAAAAGGGGATGTACAAGCTCTAAATTATTTTATTGCACAACGTTATGTTGATGCGCTGGGTAAAATTGGCAGTGCAGAAAATCAAAAACTTATTCTCATGCCACTTGAAGCAGGTAGCGTGATAGGCTCGGTTGCAGGAATTGCAGAAATCGCTAAACACAGTATTTTAAAAGGTAAGGAATAAGCGATGGAAGCCTATTTATCACAACTTGTTTTTTGGCATTGGTTTGCTTTAGCGCTCGTGCTGGGAATTTTGGATGTAACCTTTGGTGCCAATTTCTTTTTTGTTTGGTGCGGGGCTTCTGCTGCCTTAGTTGGGTTGTTAAAATTACTCATTCCCGTGATGACCTGGGAATATCAATTGCTTATTTTTGGTATTGGGGTAATGGCGAGCTTAATTTTTTGGCGAAGCTATTTACGCAACCATCCTAGAGTGAGTGATAAACCGAATTTAAATCAACGATCCGCCCAGTATATTGGCAGAACGTTTGCATTAGAAGAAGCCATTGTTAATGGTCGTGGTAAAGTGCGAGTAGCAGACACCTTATGGCTTGTGGCAGGTGAAGATATGCCAGCAGGTACCACGGTCAGAGTCGTAGCGGTGGATGGGACTATATTAAAAGTCGAACGATCATAAAACACCAAAAGGCAAAAACATTCGCGACAAGGAACGTTGTGTGCAGGATGCGTTTGAAAAATTCCTTCAATCCTTGCCTTTGCGTATGCAACCGTATGCAGCTTCTGCTTGGAAGCTTTACGAGCTAAGTGCTAATCAGCACAATTGCCCCCCTTTACAAGAACCTCAGTTTTTGCACGGCTTGTGGCTGATGTTAGCCTCAAGTGATTATGTTACGCGCCTATTATGTCAAACCCCTTCGCTTGCGCAGGAAATCCAACCAGCGTTGCATCGCGATTTTATCGAGGAAGATTATTTCAAAGTATGGGAACCTTTTTCAGACAACGTGACAGATGAAATAACTCTTATGCAAGCGCTAAGAAAATTTTCGCAAAAATACATGCTGCATATTATTTGGCGAGAGTTACTTGGGCTATCTAGTTTTGATGCGCACTTACAAGCGCTTTCCTCCTTGGCGGATGTCTGCGTTAAAGTGGCCACCGATTTTCTGTATAAGGCAGCTTGCCAGCAATTTGGTACACCTTGTAATGAGCAAGGGCAACCGCAGCCCTTTGTGGTTGTTGCGGTGGGTAAATTAGGAGCAAGCGAATTAAATTTATCGTCGGATATTGATTTAATTTTTACTTACCCAGAAGAGGGGGTAACCCTTGATGGCCCGCGTAAAATTAGCAACCAACAATTTTTTACAAAGATCGGCCAACAACTTATTAAAGTATTAGCTGAAATAACCAATGAGGGATTTGTCTATCGTGTGGATATGCGGCTTCGCCCGCATGGCCAAAGCGGCAGTCTGGTGCTTAATTTTAATGCCATTGAAAATTATTATCAGTACCATGGACGTGATTGGGAGCGTTATGCCCTCATCAAGGCGCGTGTGATTACAGGTGATGAAGCATCCAAACAAAGATTGTATGCTTTATTACAGCCTTTTATTTATCGACGCTATCTAGATTATGGTGCCTTTGAATCATTAAGAGAAATGAGAGATTTGGTAGCGCTAGAAGTAAAGCGTAAGCAAATTAAAAAGAACATTAAATTAGGCCCTGGCGGTATTCGACAAATAGAATTTTTAGCACAAGCTTTTCAACTAATTCGTGGTGGTCAGCATCGTCAATTTCAGCATCGACAGCTGTTAGTTATTTTAGCTCGCTTAGCGCAAGGGGGGTTAATTGAAGAGCGTGTTTGTAAGGAGCTTGAAAGTGCCTATATTTTTTTAAGAAAAAGTGAGCATCGCTTACAATTATTTCACAATCAACAAACACATGTGTTGCCTACGAATGCGTTAGATAAGGAACGATTGTATTTTACCATGGGTTATACCTCATGGGGGGAATATCAAAGAGCACTTAAAACCCATACGCAATTGGTTGAAAATCACTTTAACCATATTTCTTCAAGCCCGCATTCCCATGATCATATAAATACTGAGCTGAATGAGGCTGCGCTCGTGTGGTCTAAATTAGCAGAAGCCAGTTTCAGTGTTCCGCTGTTGGAAAAAATGGGTTACGTTGATGCAAAATCAATCTATGATCAATTACTGCATTTTAAAGAGAGCAGAACGTGCCAGAATTTAAAAAAACATGCCAGTTTGCGTCTTGATAAAATTATGCCTGTGCTAATATTTAAAATTGCAAAAATAGCACATAGTTCTTTAGTCATTGAGCGAATGTTGCGCTTAATGCAATCTATTACACGGCGATCAGCGTATCTTTCCTTATTGTTGGAAAAACCCAAAGCGTTAGACTACCTCATTCATATTGCGCACTTAAGTGAGTGGATTTTATCCCAGCTTTGTGATTATCCAATTTTGTTAGACGAGTTATTGAGCCCGCCTTCAATTACGGAAGTCACCAGCAGAGAATATTTAGAAAAGGAATTAAACGAACGATTAAGTTGGTTACCCGCGAATGATCTCGAAGGGCAGATGGATCACTTACGCCAATTCAAAATGTCAAGTTATTTGCATCTTGCGTTACTTGAGATTGATAATCAGAATAATTCTTTAGATATTTATGCAGCACTCAATAATATCGTCGAGATTATTTTGAATAAGATAATGGATTTATCAATTGATTTTATGATAAGCCATTTCCAGCTTACACAAACCAAAGCAGCCTTAAAAGAAAAGATCCCCTTTGCCATCGTTGCCTACGGTAAATTGGGTGCAGGGGAATTAACCTATCAATCCGATTTAGATTTAGTATTTCTTTATACGACCCCCGAACAATCGATGATATCGGGTAAAATGCACTCTCATGAAGAATATGCCTTACGTTTGGCGCAAAGGATCATTCATATGTTAAGCACACATACGGCTTGTGGCACCTTATATGAAGTTGATGTGAGATTGCGCCCTGGCGGTTCCGCAGGATTGTTGGTAAGCCATTTTGAGGCCTTTAAAAAATATTTACATGAAAAAGCATGGACATGGGAGCATCAAGCCTTGGTAAAAGCGCGTGTTGTAGCAGGTGCTTCACTGCTTGATTTTGAAAAACTACGCGCTGATATTTTAACTAAAAAACGTGATCCTGAGTTATTGGCAAAAGAAATTAAGAAAATGCGAGAAAAAATGCATGAGCACCGTTATAGAAAAAATGAAATTAAAATGGTGAAAGGGGGGCTTGCGGACATTGATTTCATAGCGCAGTATTTTATGTTGTTAAAAGCGAATGAATGCCCGTCTTTACTCACGATGAGAAGCAGCACCGCTATTGTGGAAACACTGCTTAAACATCATTTAATTCAAAACGAAGATGGGGCGTTGCTCTTAGCGGCCCTTCACTGCTACCAACAGTACATTCGAAGAAAAATATTTCAGCCAGAGCTAGCGTTATCTGAAGATGAGCGGTTAAATGACTACTTAGGGAAGATAAGCCTATTGTGGCAGCGCATTTTCAATAATATGTAAGTAGACTCACGATGTTATTGCCCACCAAATTGCGTTATACTAAGCCCCAAACAGAAAATCGCTGAGGGATCCTTATGGCAATAATGTCTGATAGAGATGGTTTTATCTGGATGGATGGTCAATGGTTAAAATGGCGAGAGGCCAATATCCACGTTTTAACACATTCATTGCATTATGGTATGGGAATCTATGAAGGCTTACGCGCGTATCCGACTGAAAAAGGAACGGCCATTTTTCGCCTTCAAGATCATACCGAGCGCTTTTTTCGCTCCGCGCATATTTTACGCATGCCCATGCCCTTCGATAGAGACACGTTAAACAACGCACAACGTGAAGTTATTCTTAAAAATGGGCTCAAAGCGGGGTATATTCGCCCGATCTGTTTTTATGGCAGTGAAGGCATGGGGTTGCGGGCAGATAATTTAAAAGCCCATGTTGCCATTGCCGCCTGGGAATGGGGCGCTTATATGGGAGAAGAGAACTTAAAGCGTGGTATTAAAGTGCGCACCTCTTCTTATACCCGACATCATGTCAACATTATGATGACCAAAGCAAAAGCCACAGGAAATTATGTTAATTCCATGTTAGCGCTGCAAGAAGCGTTAAGTTCTGGGGCGGATGAAGCCTTACTGCTCGATCCAGAAGGTTATGTTGCAGAGGGCAGTGGCGAGAACTTTTTCCTGGTTCGTAAGGGTGTGCTGCATACACCAGAGTTAACCTCCTGTTTAGAAGGGATCACGCGCGATACAATTATTACGCTCGCCCATGATTTGGGTATGAAAGTATTAGAGCGATCTATTACCCGGGATGAAGTTTATGTTGCCGATGAGTGTTTCTTTACGGGGACTGCTGCGGAGGTAACGCCTATTCGTGAAGTAGATGGTCGGGTGATAGGCAATGGTGGGCGAGGCCCTGTCACGGAGAAGATCCAAAGTTTATATTTTGATCATGTCTATGGGCGAACCCAAAAACATCCTGAGTGGCTAACTTATGTTGAAGGCTAGGCTCGCCAATATAATTAAATTAACTATCTAAAATAAAGCAAATCCCTCTCTAAAGGTGGGCTCAACGAACTTGCGAGTGCTACAATATCCCCATTTTAAATGGGGGATGTTTGGCATGAAATCGGGTGATGAGCACATCAAAGCAAGTGAAAAAAAGCTTTATGAAGTAAGTTCAAAAGACTTACCCTTATCTTGCCCCATGCCGGATATGATTTTGTGGAATGCACATCCCCGCGTTTATTTACCCATTGAAAAAACAGGTAAAGCAACCTGCCCTTATTGTAGTGCGGTGTATGTGTTAACTGAGGTTCAACCAAAGTCGGATCACGCTTAAATACCCCCAGAAATAGAGGTTAACCTTGTCGGATAGAACGCTTGTGATAGGTCCATCTTGGGTGGGCGATATGGTGATGGCGCAAGCTTTGTTTAAAGCGATCAAAACCCGTTTCCCCAACACAGAAATCGATGTGTTAGCACCACAGTGGAGCAGTCCTTTAACCGAGCGCATGCAGGAAGTGAAAAACAGCATCGCGATGCCATTAAAACATGGGGAATTGGGGCTTAAAACCAGATATAAGTTAGGTTTAAAACTAAAAGAGGCGGAATACCAACGTTGCTTTGTTTTGCCTAATTCATTCAAATCGGCGCTCATTCCTTTTTTCGCGAACATTCCCGTGCGTATTGGTTGGCGTGGCGAGTGGCGTTATGGGTTATTGAATCAAGTACGAACCCTGTGCAAAAAAACCTTTCCCTTCATGGTGCAACGTTATGTGGCACTTGCCTTTGATAAGGAGCAAGCGCCCTTAGCTAAAAATACCTTTTTGCCGAGTTTAAAGACCAAAGAAGAAAATATTGCCAAAGCACTTTCACGCTACCAGTTAGCAAAGGATAAACCCATATTAGTGTTATGTCCGGGCGCGGAGTTTGGCCCCTCTAAGAGATGGCCCGAAAAATATTACGCTCACCTTGCCAATCATTATTTGGCGCGAGACTGGCAGGTATGGATTTTTGGTTCGGCAAAAGATAGCGTTGTTGCTAAAGAGATCCAGCTTCAAACGGATAACCGTTGCGTCGATTTAACAGGCAAAACCACGTTAGGTGACGCCATTGATTTAATGTCTCAAGCAACCGTGGTGGTAACCAATGATTCTGGTTTAATGCATATTGCTGCTGCCTTGTCCCGGCCCTTGGTTGCTGTCTATGGTTCTACTTCTCCAGCATTTACGCCGCCCTTGAATGAAAATGCCATTGTTGTTCAAGAATCTGTTGCTTGTAGTCCTTGTTTTAAGCGTGAGTGCCCCTTAAAGCATCATCAGTGTATGGAACAACTAGCGGTAGAGAAGGTGATGAATGCCGTGGCAAAAGTGGTGAAAACATGAAGCGTGTTTTAATTGTGAAAATGTCTTCCATGGGAGATGTGATCCACACATTACCAGCCCTAACCGATGTGCATCAACGCTATCCTGACATTGAATTTGATTGGGTGGTTGAACCAGGGTTTGCTGAAATACCGCTTTGGCACAAAGCCGTCAAAAATGTGATCAAAGCCCCCTTAAGACGTTTTAGACAATCGCCTTGGCAAACCTACCAAGCTAAAGAATGGCATCAATTGGTAAAACAACTTGGCTATACCCACTATGATAAAGTTATTGATGCGCAAGGTTTAGTAAAAAGTGCACTCATCAGTTTATTTACCAAGGGTGAACGTTGTGGTTTTGATAATAAAAGCGCTAAAGAGCCTATCGCAAGTTTAAGTTATCATCACCGCCATTTTGTTGCTAAAGATCAGCATGCCGTTGTTCGCATAAGACAATTATTTGCAAAGTGTTTTGATTATGGTGTGCCAACAACGCCACCTGATTATGGCATTAACCCAGAGAAACTGGCCACGCTCTCTTATGGCGATAACACCTTAATTTTTCTCCATGGCACCACCTGGCCAACTAAGCACTGGCCAGAGCAATATTGGTGTGAATTAGCGAGCATGGCCTGTCATGAGGGATATACTATTTTATTGCCTTGGGGCAATGAGCGTGAGCATGAGCGTGCCAAGGCCATTAAGCAGTTTTGCGATAAACAAGGGCTGACCCAGTGCATTGTGTTACCCAAATTATCACTGGCGCAAATAACCAGTTTAATTGCTAAATCAAAAGCAGTGGTAGCGGTTGATACGGGGCTTGGGCATGTGAGTGCCGCCATGGCAACGCCAACCATCTCATTATATGGGCCAACGTCCCCTGCCTTAACGGGAGCTTATGGCCCACATCAACACCATTTAACGGTGGATGCGAGCTGTTCACCTTGTTTTAGCAAAACCTGCCTGCGCGGTAAACAGTTTGAAATAATGCCGCCTTGTTTTGAAAGCATATCGCCGTTGAAGGTTTGGCAAGCACTAGAAAAAGCACTACCAATGCCGCAATTAATAATGGAAGCTTGAAAACACCATGAGTATATCACACGTATACACCCAGGCTAAAACACAAGTATTAGATTGGGAGAAGATAGGAAAAGGTTTAAGTATTAGCCTTGCTTTTGTGGTTCCCATTTCTACGGCGCTCACCAGCATTTTGGTGGCGCTTTTAATTTTAATGTGGGTCTTGGGCCCAAATCTTAAAAAGAAAAAGCAGATCCTCTTTCATCATCCCTTATCTTCATGGATTTTCCCTTTAGTCATGCTAACGGTAGCCGGGATGTTGTATTCCATCGGAGACACGGAGTCCATTAGAAGAAGCCTGATTGATGGTTTACGTTTGGGATTGATCCCTTTATTTATTTATTTTTATCAAGATAAGAAAGTAGCTAAGATGGCGCTATGGGCTTTTTGTGCGGCAATGACCCTAACCTTGGTGTTAGCCTTTTTAAAAGTCTACGCCAACTTTCCCATTGGGCTAAAATATACAACAGGCGGTGTTTTTAAAAGCCATATTAAAACAAGTTACTTTATGGCCATGGCCGCCTTTTTTATTGCCTTTCAAACGCCCAGGCTTTTATCAAAATATCGTTTGTTGGGAGCCTTGGTGGTGGGGTTGATGATTTATTATCTGTTTTTCATGAATGAAGGCCGGATTGGTTATATTACTTTAGTCATGTGCTTTTTGTTGCTTACCTGGCAGTGGTTTAAGTTCAAAGGAATGCTGGCAGGAACCCTGGTTGCCATCACCTTGTTACTGGCTGCCTATTTTACGTCGTCGCTTTTTAGCGCACGGATTAATTTGTTGGTTCAAGATATGGATTTATACCAACAAGGAGGGAGATTACTAGAGTCCAGTTTGGGCTCTCGTATTCAATTTGCTCATTCCAGCAGTGAGCTTATTAGCCAAAAGCCGCTACTAGGCTGGGGCACGGGAAGTTTTGGATTTGCCTATGCCAAGCTATTTGAAGGTGAGAAAACATTACTCACAGACAACCCGCATAATGAATATTTGAGAATTGGGGTGGAGCTGGGCTTGCTTGGCCTTTGCTTTTTAATCCTATTTTTTTATCAACAATGGAAATTATCCAAAAAGCTTCCTTTAGAAATTCGGGGTTTTTTTCAAGGAGTATTACTTAGTTTTGTGATAGGTTGTTTTTTAAACTCTTGGCTTAAAGATTTTTCTGAAGGTTATTTTTATATCTTGATGGTATCGATATGTTTTGCTTATCTTCCCATTCGTGAGCAAAAGCCGCTGGTTAAAGCGACTTTACATTAAGGATAACTATGTCTTTACTTGTTAGTCTTATTGTCACAACCTATAACTGGCCCAAAGCACTAAATCGCGTGCTTAAGGGGGTTGCATTACAATCTTATCCGCAGCTTGAAGTGATTGTGGCAGATGACGGTTCAAAGGAAGAAACGGCGCTTTTGATACAATCCTTTCGTGATGCCTTTCCCTTTCCTTTAATTCATTGTTGGCAGCCAGATGACGGGTTTAGGGCCGCAATGTGCCGCAATAAAGCGGTGGCTAAAGCCAAGGGCGATTACATAATATTCATCGACGGTGATTGTGTGCCGTTACCTGATTTTGTTTCAAGGCATGTAAAATTAGCAAAGCGCGGATGGTTTGTTGCAGGGAATAGGGTTTTGTTAACGAAAGATTTTACGCAGAAAATTTTAGAAGAAGATATCCCCATAGAAAGCTATGGCTATTTACAATGGGCCAATGCTTTTATTAAAAAACAAACGAACCGTTTGGTGCCAACGCAATATTTACCTTTAGGAATGATGCGCTCCATTAGCCAATCTAAATGGCAGGGGGCAAAAACATGCAATTTGGGCGTATGGAAACAAGATTATATTGCAGTGAATGGGCTAGATGAGAACTTTGTGGGCTGGGGGTTTGAGGACTCAGATTTAATCATTCGCTTACAACGTTTTGGTATAAGAAGAACCTATGGGAAATATGCAACTGAAGTAATTCATCTGTGGCACCAAGAAAGCAACCGTGAACAAATGATTACGAATAAAGTGCGATTAGAGAAAACCATTCAAAGTACCCATGTTAAAGCAGCATTAGGCATAGAGCAGTATATTTAGTATGAGTATTGTTCGCATCCATGAGTCAAGTAAAACCATTTTTTGTGTAAAGGCGTATTACACCAAAGCGATGCAACAAGTACTAAATGACATTGATAAAGCAATGCGCTCGCCCATTAAAGTGCTTAAAGACGATGCAACCTCTACCGTGGTAGTTATCGAAATTGATGGTAATAAAGTAGTGATTAAACGTGCGAATACCAAAGGTTTTATGCACAGGATAAGAAGATTATTTTTACCCACACGTGCGCGCAAGAATTGGTATTTTGCAAATAAGTTAAACAGTATTGGTATTAATACGTTTACACCAATTGCTTTAAAAGAAGAGCGCTTTTTTTATTTAAAAGGGCGCTCTTATTTGCTTTGCTCCTATATTGAGGGCATCGATGCGCTGCATTACTTTGCCTATGGGGCATTGCCAAAGCCGCAGTTTACACTTGTCGCCAACCGTATTTTAGCGATGATGCAACGTTTGGCTAAGCACTGGCTAACACATCGCGATCTTAATTTAAGTAACATTATCTTGGTGAACGATGAGCCCTGGCTAATCGATTTAGATGCCATGAAAGCGCATGTGTTCTCTTTTTTTGCACAACGGGGGGCAAAGCGTGAACGCGCTCGATTTATGGAAAACTGGTTAGAGGCGCCGAATGTTATGCCACAAACCGTGGCGCTTTTTGAAGCAGTATTTAAGGTAAAGGCCTCTTGGTGAAATTGTTAATTTCTGTGGTAGAATGAGCCTTTTTGATAAAACTAAGAAGAAGAAAGGAAACAGTCGATGTTGTTTTGCCCTGATTTTTCAGCAACAAAAATAATCGTGATTGGCGATGCCATGCTCGATAGATACTGGCATGGCGATACCTCACGTATTTCTCCTGAGGCCCCGGTACCGGTTGTGCGGATTGAGAAAAAGGAAGACAGGGTGGGGGGCGCAGCGAATGTGGCGCTCAATGTGAAAGCCCTCGGTGCAAAGGCCGTGTTAGTCAGTAGTATTGGTGATGATGAATCCGGTGAGAGCTTAAAAAATAAGTTAAGAGCTGAGCAAGTGGAATGCGGCTTTGTTAAGCTAAGTAACCAAAAAACAACCTTAAAACTTCGCGTGATTGGCCGCTCGCAACAACTTATTCGTTTAGATTTTGAAGATAAACATCAGGTTAGTGCCAAAGACATTATTGCGCAAAGCGAGCCACACCTTGGAGATGCTCAAGTTATTATTTTATCTGATTATGCAAAAGGCATGTTAGCCGATGCTAAAGAAATTATTGCCTTTGCTAAAGCTAAAGGGATGATAGTCTTGGTTGATCCTAAAAGTGCTGACTTAAGTGTGTATAAAGGGGCTACCTTATTAACCCCCAACTTAAGTGAATTTGAAGCGCATGTTGGGTATTGCCAAAACGTTCAAGAAATTGAGCATAAGGGCAAAGCCTTATTGAAGGAATTAGATCTACAAGGTTTGCTCATTACCCGAGGGGCTGCCGGGATGACATTAATTACGCATACAGAGGAACCGTTGCACATTCCTGCCCAGGCAAGAGAAGTGTTTGATATTACCGGGGCAGGCGATACGGTGATTGCGGTGCTAGGCGCAGCTTTAGCAGCCAATGTGTCTATGAAAGAGGCCGCAAAATTAGCCAATGTGGCGGCAGGATTATCGGTTGGGCGTTTTGGTACGGCAACCATTACAAGAGAAGAAATTCAACAAGAACTCACCCAAACACCGTATAAACCCATCATGAAAGGGGTGCTTTCTTTAGCACAATTGCTGCCTGAAGTTGCCAGAAGAAAAGCGTATGGTGATAAAATTGTCCTGACCAATGGTTGTTTTGATATTTTACATGCAGGGCATGTTACTTATTTGCAACAAGCGCGTGCACTGGGGCATTGTTTAATTGTTGCTGTCAATGACGATGATTCGGTAAAACGGTTAAAAGGGCAAAGTCGGCCTATTAATCCGCTTGATCAGCGAATGCAGGTGTTAGCGGCCCTTGGCAGTGTGGATTATGTGGTGCCTTTTAGTGAGGATACGCCCAGGGATCTAATTGCTAAGGTGTTGCCGCATGTTTTAGCCAAAGGAGGCGATTATAAGCCAGAGCAAATCGCTGGCGCGATTGAAGTGGTGCAAAATGGGGGAAGCGTTGAAATTATTCCCTTTGTGGATGGATGTTCCACCACGCAAACCATTTCAAGAATGGTATTTTCCGTAAAACAAAATGAAATGAGTACTGAAGAGATCTACTCATAGTAGGCAACAGAGCCTACGTGTCCCCGCTATAGGGGAAAATTCGAATGCGAAGAGTTGAGGGGTGTGAAATGATAATAGTAACTGGCGGCGCAGGATTTATTGGCTCTAACATCGTAAAGGGCCTAAACCAACGAGGCATTAAAGACATTCTCGTGGTGGATGATTTAACCGACGGCACAAAATTTTCGAATCTAGCGTCCCTAGAAATTGCCGATTACTTAGATAAAGATGAATTTTTAGCGCGCATAGAAAAGCGAGATAGCTTTAACCAAGACATTCGCGCTATTTTCCACGAAGGGGCTTGTTCCACCACAACGGAATGGGATGGCCGCTTTATGATGAAAAATAACTATGAATATTCTAAAAGCCTTTTACATTACTGTTTAGAAAGAGGCGTGAACTTTTTATATGCCTCTAGCGCGGCGGTATATGGCGATGGCAAAATATTTAAAGAAGCATTAAGTCATGAATGCCCATTAAACGTGTATGGATATTCTAAATTCTTGTTTGATCAATATGTCAGAAAAATATTGCCCACCGCGAAAAGCCAAATTGCTGGCTTTCGTTATTTTAATGTATATGGCCCTAATGAAAACCACAAAGGCTCCATGGCCAGTGTGGCATGGCACTTACACCAGCAATTACCCAAAACCGGTATTGTTAAATTGTTTGAAGGATGCGACGGGTATGGCAATGGCGAGCAGCGCCGGGATTTTGTGTATGTAGATGATGTGGTGTCGGTAAATCTGTGGTTTATGGATAACCCGCGTATTTCAGGAATTTACAACGTGGGCACAGGGAACAGCCAAACTTTTAATGATGTCGCTAATTCCGTGATTGCTTGGCATAAAAACGGAAAACTAGAATATATTCCTTTTCCAGAACATTTAAAGGGACGTTACCAAAGCTTTACCCAAGCGGATATTAGTCAACTGCGTGAAGCCGGCTACGATAAGCCTTTTAAAACGGTTGAACAAGGCGTTAAAGCGTATTTGGATATTATTGGGAAAAAATAAACATGTTGCAATACAAAGGATTTGTAGCGCACTTTCATTACATACCTGATCTGGACTTTTTTGTAGCGCAAATTCTTCACGGCGACGACACCATTTCTTTTAGCGCACTTACCATGGCCCAACTTCACCCAGCCATGGCAAGTGCGGTTGATAATTATTTAAGCATTCAACAAAGAAAACAACACAAAGAGCCTCTAGAGGCTTTTTAATTGGCGGGCGGCACACAGAGGGCTTGAAGCCTGTTTTTCTTTAATATACACCTGTTAGGTCAAGCATTTTGGCAGCCAGTTTAGCTCGCTTATCAACAAGCTACCCCTTTTTATATCAAGAGCTTCATGGTTAATGGTAGAATTATCAAGAAGTTAGATATTGGACAATCGGGGGAAAAGTGAAGAAAGGTCCAAATATTAAGGCGCTTATTAAACTTATCAGCCAGAATAAAGAAGTTGAGGTGATAGAAGCGATTAAACAACATCCTGATTTATGTGGCATGACATTTACCACAAATTTAACGCCGCTCATGGCCTTGGTGAGTTTTGACAATATTGCCAGCCCTTTTTTGTTTCAATATGTCTGTCAGCAACCTGGGACGAATGTTAATGCCGTTAACACGTTTGGCGCAAGCATCATACATTTGCTCGCAAAAAAGAATCTCTTCAATTTACTTCATTTGCTTATTTTGGAAAAAAAAGACGCACTTGATGTTAATGGTGTTACCAAAGAAATGGTGAGCGCATTGGCGTTGGCATGCCAAGTGGGTGCATTGGAAGCCGTGTTGGTGTTGCTAAAGGAAGGTAAAGCGGATGTGGCAATACCCAACAGCAAAATGCGAACCCCATTACATTTGGCCTGCCTTTTTGGCCAAGAAAGAAGCGGGGAAAGAAAAGGGACAGTTGATGAAACAAGCCTTTTAAAATTTCAAGATATTATTCGCGCTTTACTTGAACATGGCGCAGATCCCAATGCAAAAGATGAAGAAGGTTTAACGCCAGCACACTTTTTAGCCAGCGTTAGCATTCCACACGAAACCCGCGAGCGCGTCACAACGTTGCTTGAAGAATATGGTGCAAGCTTTGATATTAAATCTCAATGTGGAAATAGGCCTTGCGATATGGCGGCACTGCATCAGCCCAAAGCGCCCGAGGTTGAAAAAATGTTGCAAAGTCGTATTGTGCCGCCATTATATTACTTGTGTTTGAAAAAAATAAAAGAAACGCCTTCGTTGGGCGAATCAACAATGGATGAGCTTGCGCAGCGTTGTTTTAAAATGAGAATAATATAAGGTTGTTAACGCTAGTTAGGCTTTGATTTGCTTTGCTGAACTTTTCTTGACTCAATTTCCTCTGATGAGGATAAATCGCTGCTGTCTTTTCTGCTAAAGGTTCTTAAAATTAAAGGATTACTGCTTCTTAGATCAAATTCATCATCACTGCGTGGGCTTTTTCGATCTTCAGAATCGCTGAGTAAATCTGCCAGCACGGACGACATATCATCAATGCGTGGCAGGGGGGCTTCAACAACTTGCGTCTGTTTTTGAATTAAAGCATTAGCTGCTGAAATTGTTTCTATGGCATGAATAATAGCATCATGGGCTTTTGGATATTGCTCTGCCACAATGATATTGCCTGAATCTAAGAGTTTTTGAAGCAAACATACTTGCTGATTTAATTCCGCCACAGCAATTTCAATATTTTTAACCGTATTTTGTTTGGCATCCATTTGTTCCCCTAATGTTTGTGTTAAAGATGAAACCGTGGAAATTTCCTTTTCAATGCTTTTTTCAAAAGAGGGTGGTACTACGATGGAATCGCTACTACGTAAGAAACTTCTTTTGAGTAAACTTCTACGTTTTACACTAGGTGATGAAACTGGAGATGAATTCGGCGTTATCCCAGCTATTTCCATCGCTTCTCTATTTTTTGCCCCTTGGTTTATTAACCGCCCAGGTTCTTTAGACTGTACTCTTCTAAAAGTTTCTGCTGCCTTATGGAAGGTATCTTGTTTAGGCTGCCTTTCTATTCCTTCTACAATTTGTTGGTCGCTTAAACCAATGGGGGGCGCCTTTAGTTTTTCCACAATAAATTTTGCCAATTCAACTGAATGAAGGTGATCTGATCTGGCCTTAGAATTTAAGTAATTAAACAGGGGTTCCCATTTATTGATATTAGAAGAATGAATATGATTATTGATATATTCCTCAATTCCTTTTTTACGTTCATACAAGGAAAAATCTTTATACATCCTGCGGATCCTTTTGCTATCCATCCCTGCAAAAGGCGATGTGGGATCATCAGCCAGGGCAAGCATAATAGCCTCACACCCACGTTTAGGGTTGGTATAGCTACAATTGCACTGTTTTTGCCCTTGAAGCTCAATACTATAAACAGGCGTTGGTTTAAGCATTTTTAAGCTATCCAACTCGAGTACGCCTGAATTTTTTTTACGCACCGCTTCGCTAGTGGCTTTTAAAAACTTTGCAAGTTCATGTGGTTTTTGTAGAAATTCTAGGTTATTTTTATCTATGTCATAGCAACAAATGCCATTATTAAAAAAATTGCCTTTATCAACGGTGTAAATTCTATCCTTATATAGCACAAAAACTGCAGTATGATCTTCTGTTATACTTGGAAGCAGCACTGGCTTTCCTGCCAAATAGCGATTCGCAAGCACCAAATAATTATCATCATCAAAGGCCTTATCTAAGGCACGGTAGGTTTCTTCTACTTCGCCTAAAATAGCTTTTTCTTGGTCACTATATTGGTTATGTTGATCTGCAACACACTCATTAAAATTAATTATATTTTTTGTCATTTCAACAAAGGTAGGGTAACTTGAGAACCATTCATAAGAATAGGTTTCCACACGTTCCTGACCTTCTTCTTGATAAACATATTTCGATGTTAACCCCACGCGGTGCCCAAGTAATTTTGCAGAGCGAATATCTTCTAATCTTTCAAATTCATGCTCGCACCGTTTAGCAAAAAGGTGCTTTTCATCTATGAGCGAAAGTAAGTTATGTATTTTCTCTTTTGGTAAATAAAGCATTTTTTCTAAT
>CAZHSJ010000019.1:0-20607 GCA_964535225.1 Uncultured Candidatus Berkiella sp.
GTAATAACGTCAAATCGCCGAAACACAGACTGCACTAAAAAAACGTGTAATGTCACACAATACACATCTGTACCCTTTAAAATTAAGCATTTAACAGATTATGCCGAAGCCAGTTAAGGTGAACTCTGTTAAAGAATGCAACATGGCAGAACTAATGCAAGATCAGCACGATATTACCTATGACGGTAAAATCGGTGAACTGTATAAAATTTATGCTTTAAGCATTTTGCTTAGCATCTTAACACTTGGCATTTATCATTTTTGGGGAAAAACCCGCAAACGTCGCTACCTTACCTCTTCATTTATGCTAGCCAACGATAGATTCGAATATACCGGCTATGCCAAAGAATTATTCATTGGACTCATTGTTGGGGTGGTGTTATTGGTTGTTGCCTACTTACCCTTAGGGTGGAGCTCTTATGTTATAGAAGATTATATGAAAGCCCCCCCACAAATGAATAACCAAGAAAGTACAACCGATGAATCAGAAGAACCCACGGTGCATCATTTTGAACAAAAAGATGCATTTAACCAGAATAAACTTATCGCTGAGTATGTTGGCCTTACTCACTTTTGGTTTCAGTTTAATGATCAAGGATTATATTTTCGATACAATAAGGGCCTTTTAGATGTAAAGTGGCGAATTCACCTACCCTTTTTTGTTTCATATGTGAATGTACAGTTTATACCAAGTGAAAATGTGGCCTTATTGATAGCCCTTATTTTAATCCCCTTGTATTTAACGTTGTTTTTTATTTGGCTTCCGTTTGTGATTGTTTTTGGCTCACTTCGCTATCGTGTATCCAGGTTACGTTGGCGTGGTATTCGTGGGCATTTAGAAGGATCTGCTTTTATTTATGCAAGCTTAGGGTTAATCCATACTGTTTTAAAAATTATTACCCTAGGATTTTGGATCCCCCTTAGCGACATAATGCTAAATAAATACAAACTAAAAAGACTGTACTTTGGAAATCAACAAGCCTCTTTTAGTATTAACTATAGTTCGCTAGTTGTGGTCAATTTAGCAACCATTGGAGCCTGTTTGTACCTTGTTGCCTTAATGACATTTTTAGGGTATCTCATCTTGCCAGCTATTGTCAGTATGGCGCCAGGCGAAGGCTGGCTGGTGGAAAAATTAATATACACCCTGGTCAAAGAAGGGTATTACTTAACGCTGATTATACTAATATGGGTTTGTTATATACCACGTTACTGGTATCGTGCAGCCCTGTTAAGGGGAAGATATAATAACTTGCGCTTTGGTGACATTAGCTTTACTTGTAATGCAACAGGTTTTGATTATCTTAAGTTGTTTGTGATTAACGATCTTATTTTTATTTTTACTTTATCGTTAGGGCTTCCCTTGCTGTGGCAGCGTAGAATGCAGTTTTTTTGCAGACATATAAAAGTGATTGGGAATTTGAATCAACTCGCAATTGAACAAGCCCCAGGAAAAAAATCAAAGTTTGGTGGCGGATTTGCTTCTATTATGAATCTAGAAATTGGGTTAATATAAAAATGAGCCATAAATTTAGCGCACGATTTTTTGATGGCAAAAATATTCAAGCTAAAATCGCTTTGGTGGAAGTTTTACCAACCGGGCTTTTTTTAACGGTAGAAAACGGCGACTCTTTTACTTGGGCAAAAGAAGAATTACAGCTCATGGAGCGCCCCTTTCGCGATAAGCCTGCCGTGATGGGTTCAAAATCAATGTTAGGAGCCCGCTTGGTTATTCAAAGTGAAGAAGCGTTTGAATCCATATTACCCTTAATTTCATCCAAAAATATCAAACTCTCACATGTTCATCACCCTTGGCGGGTAGCGTGGATATTATTAGTTGGAGCATTAATTGTTATCTTGTTGCCAATTTGGAACTTCCCTTTAGTCTCGTTATGGATTGCAAAAATCATTCCCTATTCTTGGGAGCAAAGCCTTTGGGAGCATGAAGTAAAGAATAAATTTGAAGATAAACTTGAGTGTGTTAGCCCAGAAGGAAAAAGGGCGCTGAATAAAATAGTAACAAAACTCAGCGATGTTTCTAATAGTAAACATCGGTTTGATATTAGAGTAATACCTGCCCCTGAATTTGTGAATGCTGAATCAACCCCTGGCTTTCATATATTTATCTATAGTGGTTTATTTAACATTGATACACCAGATGGCATAGCCGGTGTGATTGCCCATGAGATGGGCCATTCTATGCAACATCATGTTATCGCCAGTGTTATTAACGAATTAGGCATAAGGGCTTTTTATAATTCTGTACTTGGGGTTTCCAATAAAAATATTGCTTTTGACTACCTTAATTTAAAGTATCGACGTGACTATGAAACCCAAGCTGATAAAATAGCAATTGAATTAATGAAAAAAGCCAATATTAATCCCAGCGGGTTTAGAGAGTCTATGGAGTACCTTGCAAAACAAGAAGGGGATTATCAAGGTTTGGAGCCCTATCTTATTGATCACCCCACCCATAAAGAGCGCATTACGCTGATTAAGAAAAATGAAAGCACTAAGCACTATGAACCTGTTTTAACCCCTGAAGAATGGCAAAGCCTTAAAAACATTTGCACTAAGACCAGGCAAATGAAATTTTAGTTTTTTATGAGGCTAAATTTTCATAATGAATTATCATCAAGGCAGCATGTAAGGGAAGAATTACTAGAGATATCATCAAACCACTTAAATGCCCTACAAACATAAAAAGCACTATTTGTAAAATTGTGATTAAAGCAACCAATAAAAACAATAAAAAGAAAGTTTTAAACCAATGGCCGCGCACTAGCTTCCAGCTCAATTTTAAGCTAGAAATCACTCCTTCATTTTTTATGGCAATGAGTACGGGGGTGACATAAAAATAAAAACACATGATTAACCAAGTGATCATGGCAATAAAAAACAAAGCTAGAATAATGCTCATGATGATAAGCAAAAGGTTAATTTCATTTGGATCACTTGGTGATAAGGTAGCGAAGAGATCGCTGATATAGTTAAGTATAATACTCATTGCGACAAAGGGCAGCGTGAGTATAAGTAAAGCGCCTGTTATAGGTAAAAAATATTTAAGGCCTGATAAGCACACTTTGTTGTAGCTAAATTTAACTTGACGATGTTTTTGGTAAGTTCCATATAATATACAACTAAACAGGAGTATGCTCAGTAAAATTATTAAAACCGGGTAGGCTATTAAATCAAGATAGTGACTTTGCTCTGGTTCAAGAAAATTTTTAGAATAGTCAAAAAGCGACATGAGTAATAAATCAAGAGCAACATAGGCCAATGCAAGAGGTAAAATGCTTAAAAAACTGCTTGCAAACAGTTTAAACGTGCTGGCATAAGTAGACGAAATGGAAGGGAGTTTTTTCATAGTACGGGTGAGCCATTGGGTACAGGTTTTGTGGGTTGCAGCAAAATAGTGCCAAGTTGCTTATCGACGCAAGCCAATACCAGCACTTGTGAATTTACCCCGGCAACTTTTTTAGTTGGGAAGTTCATCACAGCAATAACTTGTTGGCCTATTAAATCAGATGCAGTGTAGTGTTCTGTAATTTGGGCTGAGCTTTCTTTAATGCCTAGAGGACCAAAATCAATTTTAAGCACATAAGCTGGCTTTTTTGCCTTTGGGTTTATTGCGGCTTCTACGATTTTGCCTGCACACATTTTAACTTTTAGAAAATCCTCAAAGGTAATTAATTCATTGTCCATCTATACATTCCATTGTAAGTCTCCCACCTCTATTCTATTCAAAATGGGTGTGAATACAAGTTATGAGGACATTCTATTTGAATTAGAATGTCCTCACAATAACTTACCACCACCAATAGTAGCTGTTGCGGGGTGCATAGTAAGGTGGATAATAGTCATAGTGTTTACGTGTACGATAGGGCCAATAGCGGACAGTAGGGTAAGACGTTTCCACTAAATATCCATTTCTTGTACGATAGACATCACGTTCATAAACATTACCTGGGACAAAATAGAAGTTGGTATAGCCATATCCATAGTGCTGGTGGTGTCTTGGGCCTGCAAAGGATGCTGTAGATATACCGACTAATAAAAAAAATAGTAGCGTTTTCATAATACTTCCTCGTTCAGTTGTTACGACGAAGTATGTGACTCATGGTTTGGTTTAATAGTTCAAAATAAAATGTGCTGAGAAATAATTCAGAAATAAATATAAACTAGCAACGCAAAACGTTGCTAGTTTATATCGCAGTCATTTTTTTACCAGTAATAATATTCGCGATAGTAAGGTCTGTAGTAGTTGTGATAGTGGTATCGGTTCCATCTATACCAATTGCTATGATAATAATGGTGGTGGTGGTGGTGGCGGTAATGCTTATGGCAATGAACATGTCCTTTATGCTTATAGCAGTGCTTGTAAGTTCCATGATGATGATGCTTGCTATGAGCAAAAGTGGCAGAACTTAATAGACCTAAACTAAGCGTGCATAAGATAGCAATAATTAGCTTTTTCATATAACCTCCAGAACTGATTTAATTTTCAGCAGATAAAACGAAAATCGCTTAAACCAATATAGACGTCAAGAAAGCAAGTTAAAGTGCAGATCAACTCAATTTAACTAAGCAAGGTTAAAATTAATGTAATGAGTGCCATAATGTTTTATTTGATCTAAGATTTAATAAGATAATTTAGTAGGGGAAAAATATGACTAAGCGTAAAACGTTATTGATGGCTCTTTTAAGTATGATGATAGCTATACCCAACGTGCTCCTTGCGGCTGACTGCAAAACCATATTAGCAAAACTGCCTGTGCATTCGCCAGAAGCTAACGAACAAGCCAAAATGGTTCAAGATTTTGAAAATCAATGTAAACAACGAAGTGAAAGTGATCCTAAAGCTTTAACAGAATGTCTCACGGTAGGGATGCGGGCAATGGCAGTTGCAGGAAACTTTGTTGCTGCTGAGAAAATGGCACAAATGGAATGTGCTGCAGGGAACGATAAAATTAGCAAAACCTGGATGGGTATGGTGGTGAACAACCAAAATGCAACACAAGCAGACAAAGACGTTGCTCAGGAAGCAATTAATAGCAATGAAAATAATTAAGAAAATCTTATTCTAGTGCTATCTTTTTTTCTTAGTATTGTTTTTGGGGCAGCGCTTTTTCTCGATGCGGCTAAACGCTGATGGTACCTAGATTGCGGTTGGTTATTGAAAGTTCCCCCGATACCCAGGATAGGAATGCTGTAGAAGGTAGCATCAATGGGGTATTGTTCTTCTAACCGTTTTGATATTTGGCCAATAAGATCATTTCTTAAACTGGTATCAGTGATAATATTTGCTTTTTTCTGAAATTCAGAGTTGATTATCCGTGCATTCTCTGCTGCTTCATAAAAACTATTAATTTTGATTTTTAACTTTTCATTTCTAGCAAAAATACCCATCACCTCGCCTGCTAAGGTAAGTGATTTTCCAACGGTATCCCAAAAATCTGAATCGAAAAGGTGGGAGTAAAGTCCCACAACAATAGCCATCGTGGATGAAAAAATACTCAACGTCGATGAACGAAGTTTGTGCGTTACCTCAAGTTCAGCAAGTTCTATTTCTTTTTCAATTTCATTGATTTTATATGTAATTTTAAACAAGTCATCAAAGTTGTGTTTGATATCATCTTTAGGATTAGTGGTAATTGATTGTAAAAATGATTTCTTCTTAGTTAATTCTTCGTTTTTTGCCAAAATCATTAAAGCGAGTAAATTAGTTTGTTCTTCTAAAATAGTTACTAACGTGGCTCTATCTTGCCTATGGCGAAGCTTCTCCAAAGCATCCTTCGCTTTGAGTCGGATATCTGTTTCAGTTTGAGATCTGCGCGCAGGGAAAGGAATTTCTTGTAAAGGGTTAAGGATGAACTGCTCAAGTTTTTCCTTTCTCTCGCTTAAGTAATCAGATTCAATTTTTTTTATATCCGCAGTTTCATGGGGCGCATAAGTGTTATAGGGGGCTTGTTTATATTTATTATCTAAGTTTTGTAATTGATCGGTTACTTCTATTAGCGTTGCTTTTGCTTTAGCTATTTTAAAAAAATGTAGCTTTATTATTCTCCATTTTTCAATATTCTCATTATTAGAAATATCTTGTTTTTGACTTTGTAATCTATCGATTTCAAGATTTGCTGTTTTGATAACGTCATTTTCGTTTTGATCACGAGGGTGTGTTCTATAATACGCTTTCATAACAACGTATTCTTTTGAGTGTGAGTCACATTGTGACTTAATCTCTTGTGCGACTTTTCTTAATAATGACTCACATTGCCAATACTCCAATTCGCCATGTTCTCCCAACTTTTCCTTGTAAACATACAGCATGTCGTAATCGTTTATTAAATTATTAAGTTCATTTGTTGAATCAACGAAATCTTTGAATATAATCGCATTTTGCTCATAGTTAATATTTAAAACAGTTAATTGCTGTTTCAGATTTTGTAAAGTGTTTTCTCTTTTTCTATTAAAGTAGTATTCTTGCGCCACTTCGAAAACAGCATTAAAAATAGAGCTGACATTTAATAATAACGATGTCGTATAGGCTGAGATCCCAGGTAAGGAGCAGCAATAATAAGAAACATAGGGTAAAGAGAAGAAGAATTGTGGCGCACCAAGGGTTAGCGCAAGAAGCAAAATATGTGACAAATAAAAGGCCAATAGGGCAAATCTTGTTTTTTTGCCGTAGTATTGTGAAAATTCTGGTGTAAAGAGATCACTTGAGCTTTGGGCGGCAAAATACATCCCAGTAACCGACATGATTTTATCGAAATAATCGAGAAATTGTTTTATAAACCAAAGTACGTGAGGGAGAAAAGTAAACATATTTCTTAGTTAATCAACTTAAATGTATTCACTATTCTAACTTGAGTTGGGCACTTATTCAATTAAATAGGGCAAATAAAGGTTAAAAAACGATAAAATAAGGTTATAGAGACTCGGTTTATCCAGAGATTTCAGCTAATAATAAGTTGTGTAACTTATTTTTTGTGATCCCCTTCATCGGTGATATCACTCTGTAAAATCCGCTCAAGTTCACTGCTGGCCTGTTTAGAAAAGCTAATAAGTTCAGGTTCCTTTTCAAAGAAATTAAATGAAACTTTAAGCATTTTTTCGTCGTGCTGTCTAAATTGCTTTGCCTTGTGCCTTACCTCAACTTTACTTTTGCCCATAAAAATCATGGCTTCTTGCGCCATCCTTAAGGCAGAATCAAAAGTTTCACGGTGAAAATAATCAACCCCTGCTTTATGTAAATTATATGCATGGCGGCGGTTACGTGCTCTTGCGAACACTTTTACGTGCGGGAAATGTTGTTTTACCGCGTAAACCATTTCCAATGCTTTGTCGGCATCATCAATAGCGATAACCAGCAACTTTGCTTTTTCAATACCAGCGCTTCGCAATAACTCAACATTGGAGGCATCTCCAAAAAAAGCTTTACTACCAAAGCGGCGAACTTGTTCAATTTGATCAGGATCTTTCTCAAGAATGGTTAATTTGATCCCTTGCGCACTCATAAATCGACCTATAATCTGCCCGAATCTGCCATAGCCCGCGATGATCACAGGATGATGGATATTTTTAATCTCATCATACTCTGGCAACAAGGTAACAAACCGATTCAGAATAAATCGCTCATTTACAATCATTAAAAATGGCGTTGCTGCCATTGAAAGCGCAACAGTGAGGGTTAGAAAGGCAGCTTGACCCTGTTCGATAACTTCTAAGCTGCCAGCATATTGAAACAACACAAAGGCAAACTCACCACCTTGCGCAATCGCAATGGCAAATAAGGCATTTTGAGCAAAACTCAATTTGAAAATGCGTCCTAATAAAAGCAAGATAAATAGTTTTATCAAGATTAAAGCAAGCACAGCACTGCCAACTTGTAGGGGATATTCCCTTAAGAGATCAAAGTTCATCCCCATGCCCACAGAAATAAAAAATAAGCCAAGCAACAGCCCCTTAAAAGGCTCGATATCGGCTTCTAATGTATGCTTATACTCAGAATTAGCAAGCACTAAACCTGCGATAAAAGCGCCTAACGCCGGGGAAATGCCGACTTCTTGCATTAATAGCGTGATCCCCACAATAAGGGCAAGGGAGGTGGCGGTAAATACTTCGCGTAAGTTGGTTTTTGCGATATACCGAAAAAAGAACCGCGAAAGATATTGCCCACTGAGGATGACCAAGCTAATTGCGCAGAGAATAACCAGGGCATGCAAGGGTCCGCTAAGGGACGCTATCCAATGATTTTGATAATGGGGTATTGAAATTGTATTTGATACCGCAAGCAACGGCATGACAATTAAAATCGGGATCACCGCAATATCTTGGAATAATAAAACGGCAAAGGAATATTCTCCCCCTTCGGTTTGCAACAACCCCCTTTCTTGTAGCATTTGTAATACTAAGGCCGTAGAAGAAAGTGAGAGCGCCATGGCCATGGCTAAGCTTGCTTGCCAATGATAACCCAGCGCCATTCCTGCTAAGGTAAAGATAAGGGTGGTTATAATCACTTGCAAACCACCTAAACCTACAATAGTTTTGCGCATTTTCCATAAACGGGAGGGCTCTAATTCAAGACCAATGAGAAATAACATCATGACAACGCCAAATTCGGCAAAGTGCATGATCTCATTGCTGTTGCTAATAAAACGAATGCCAAAAGGGCCAATCAAAATACCCGCGAGCAAGTAACCTAGCACTGAGCCAAGACGGAACCGACTCGCAAGAGGCACAACAAGGCAAGCTGCTGCTAAAAAGATAAAAGTAAGAAATAAAAAATTGCCATCCACGTGTCGCCTCCCGATATGGGTTTAAGTGACTGACTTGTATAAAAAAAATCATTGCCACTATTAAATCATATTAAGCGTAAGACGCGTAGCTTGCTTAAAAGAGCCTATCCCTAAGGATAAGCTCTTTTTTTAAGGCCAGAGCTGGGATTGTCGGTTATTCTCACATGAGGGGACGCTTCTTTTCTCGTTCGAAGCAAAGCCACATTTGAAGCTTGTGTGGAGAAAACAACGGGTTTTGTACTTTGTAAGCTTGGCAGTACGGGATCAGGTTTTGCACGCAGCATCAGATCAGCGGAACGATCAGAATTGATTTGATACGCTCGTAAAATATCTTGGCGCAATTTTGTGCAAAGTTTTGGTAGAACAATCACTTTACCGGATTGGGTTTCAATTTTATTTACTTTGTGTGAATCATTTTGAATCGCCTCTATTGCCTGATGAATGTTGTTAATGTCTTTATCATTGATTTTGGCGATAAGCTCTCCACTACAATCATCATAACCCTGTGTGTATTCGCTTTTTAATATGGTGTTGATCACCACAAATTGTTCATTGGGTTTTTCCTTTTGTTTGTCAGAAAAACTTTGTTGGGAATCGTTAATGTAATTTTTGGAAACAGGTTGAATAACAATCCCGCCACCAATCACATAATAGGTGGGTTGTTTGCCAAAGGCGAGAGGTTGAATGACTTGCATGGCGCCTAAAGCCTCATTTAAGATGACAATCTCAGAATGAATTTTGCCTTCTCTAAGGATCTCAAATTCTATTTTATCCCCAAGCTTGCTATTGTTGATAAGGTATTTATAATCTATGCGCTTCATCGGTTCGATATGCACGGTACCATCGTTCCAGACTTTAACCCCGTTAATACTTAATATAACATCACCTATTTTAAGTTTATCTTTAACACAAGATAATTCTGGAATTTTGCGAATTAAAATTCCTGTTTGATCTTTTTTCATGTGGTATTGTTCACGCAAAAACGGATTTTCTAAATTTTGCGTTAAAATACCCAACGTAGGAAAACCCATATTATTTGTTTGAACCTGATCAATGAAATGCCTTAATACACTGGCGGGGATCATATAGCCTATGCTTTGCCCACTGCGAAAGCTTTGGTGCACCACCCCAACAACCTTGCCCTCACTTAGGACAGCGCCGCCGCTATTTCCTGGGTTGATAGGCGCGCTCACTTGGGTGCTTAAGAGCATTTGCTCACCATGAACATACAGATCGTTTTCCAAGCGTGAAACAATGCCATTCGTAACACAATAGCCCTCTCCACCCATGGGGAAGCCATGGACTTCAACCTTTTGCTTGCGCTGGGGGGTATTCCCTATCTGCAACGGTTTCGTTTTTTCCCAAAACTCTTCGTTATCAACTTCAAGTACGGCTAAATCACATTCATGGCTTACCGCTTTTAACCTTGCTGCATATTTTACAGAGTCGTTTGCAAGTTGCACTTCAAGAAAGATAGCGCCACCAGCAACATGCGCATTTGAGATGATTTTTTTGCCATCGATAACAAATCCTGAACCAGTCCATTTAGAAATGGTGGGTGCCTTCCAGGGCTCTTTATAATTGTATTCCAAAGCAGATGTGTAGATTTTGACAGCGAAATTTTCTCCCACCATAGCAATACCCCCTAAAGTTGGCTCTGATAGAGCGTGATTTTTAGCAAACAACTGACCAATCACCATTCACTATATTAAGCATAGTTAAGAAATGGCGCTTGTGTTGCTATTAAGATTGACAGGGAGAATTGCAAAAGAACCAATAAACGACCATCAGTTTAGTGCTACCGTTTATCCAAACCCTAATGAAGCATAAGGCTTAAATCAGTTATACTAAGCCCGCTACCACCACACGAGAGTAAATGATGAAAGCAAAAGTTATAACCTTGCTCAGGATCTGTTTTATTGCCTTATTACACATACCTTTGGTTTCCTTTGCCTATGTGGATGACTATTCGGTTGAAACCTTTTATAAAGATGCAACTTATACCCATTTTGTTAAATCCTTAACAGAAACTTATAGCTATCACTATAGTTGCGATCCCAGTAACGCTAAATTAATTACCTATGCAACGCATGTGTTAAGAAAGCACCCAGACTATGCGATGAGCCTTGTTGCAGATTTTGGTTTGCTTGAAAGTTGCCAACAACAAGTGGTGTGTGCAAGCTTAAAAGCGGCCGGGCAACACAATGCAGTTAATGCCATTAATGAAAAATATAATAATGTTTGTGCAATGAATGACAGTGTAGCGCTGATAAATGCTGCTCATGTTAAATTCTTAGATAAAATTGAAACCGCAGAAGATGAAAAGCAACAAGCCATGGTGATGGATGCTTGTTGGGCAGCTTATTTTGCCACAGGAGATGAGACTTATATTATAAAGATGGTTGACTATGCTAAAACGCATCAAGGACAAAGTGAACACGCGCAAACCATTGCTGAATTTGTTTCAGTTTCAATGGTTCATGCGCAAAATGATCCTAAGATAGATGAAATTATCGCCAAACAAACACATCACTGCCCAAGTTGCTTTCGTTAGCCTTAAGCAATCCCTTCATTTGGTATTGCTTGTTTTTTGCTAATGAGGGTAATTAATGCACCTAAGAGAATGGCAACGATGCCCACCATTTTGGGTATGTTAATAAATTCATCCAGCAACAACACACCAAATATCACTACAAACAAAGGCTCGGTTACAGATAAAATAGACGCCTTTTCAGGGCTTATTCTTTTTAGCGCTTCTAAAAACAGTATCATTGGCAAAGCCGTAGAAATAACCCCAATGCCAAGAATTTTTAGCCATTGCACTTGTGTGGTGGGTATTATAAAACTCTGATCCCATAAGGCATAAATCAGTGAAGCAAAAGCACACCCTAAGGAAACCATTAAGGTAGACATTGCAGGTGAGATCTGAATGTTGTCGCCACACAGAATGTAGCAGGCATATAAAAAGGCTGAAAATATTGCTAGAAAAATGCCAATGTAATCTAGTTTAAACCCCTCAAATCCAACAAGTTGTGTCATGCCCACGGCAATGAGCAATAAAGCGAAAAAGTAGATTTTAGGTATTTTTGTTTTATAAATAACCTTATTGAGAAGAAGTACTATGGCAGGATAGGTGAAAAAGATCACCATGGAAGGGCCGGTGCCAATATAACTGCTACCAATAAAATAAACGCCTGCCGCAGTACCGTAAAATAGCCCACCAAAGCAAAAGCTGTAAACCATAGCAATAATGCTATCTTTAGATTTAAAGCAGTCTTTAGCAAAAAAGGCCATTACAAAGAGCGCAGATATTAAAAAGCGCCAAAACTGCATATTGGCAATGGAAAGGTCACGCATCAGCGTTATACCAAAGTAACCAATTAAGCCATACATTAGGCCAGATAACACAGCGAACAAGGCACCTTGTTTTGCTACAGAAATCGTTTTCATGATAATTCTCAAATTTTACGGTTAGCGATTTAATAAAATAAATAGATAAAAAGAGGCTGTTTAGCCGAAAAGGCAGGTGTCAGGGGGATCGAGGGTTAAAATATAAAATATATACATAATGCTATCATACTAACCTTTTTAAGCAAAAATGTCAATAAAATGAGTATATTATAGATAAGCTAGGCAAAAAAGGCGCCAAAACAGGGTAATCTAAATCCCAGTTACATGTAGTCTGCCGACTGCGACATTTTATCGTTATAAATTTTTTCTCCTCACTTGGAGAGATTACTTGGCTGTTTGTAACTCAATGGGTTGATTTTAGAATTAACGCTTTATCCTTAATTTCATAATATTCGTTTATATTAATAGCTTTTAAAAAAGAGGCCTCATGAGAGATAGCCACAATTGCCAAGGGAAATTGTTGTAACACATTTATAACATGGTTTTTGGCAACCAGATCAAGATTATTACCCACCTCATCTAACAATAACAGCTTAGGCGGCTTTGCTGCTATTTGAGCAAGGCACAAACGTGCTTTTTCCCCACCGGATAAAGTGGCAACGGTTTGATTTACTGTTTCGTTTTTACAAAACAAAAAATCTTTTAAATGAAAGCGGATCTCTTGGTAAGTCCACGTGGGTACAAGCGCTGCAATATTTTCAACAACCGTTTTCTCTTGCATAAGGCTTGAATAGTGCTGATCTAAAAAACCAATGTCCTCTTGTTTTGGATATTGCCAAATACCGGTTGTGTGAATGTCTGGCGCGGCCATTAGGCTTTTGAGTAGCGTGGATTTTCCTGCGCCGTTGTTACCTAAGATAGCAATTCGTGAGGTAGAAAAAACACTAAAACTCAAGTTGTTTAAAATACACTTATCTTTATAGCCGATGGTTGCCTTAGAAATGCAAAGGAGTTGTTTATCTGTTAATGAGCCTGGCTTTAAAGTAAAGGTGGGAGTAATTATCTGTGGAATGGTGAGCTCCTCTAGCTGTTGTAGACACTGTTGCTTTTTGTTGTTGATCTGCTTTAATTTTTTGCCCGCGTTTTCGCTTGCTCTATTGGCTTTGGCGTTGCTAACAATCGTTGGCCATTTTCTTTGCTCAATGCTTTTATTGCCCTTGGCGCGGCTTTTTTTTGCGCGCGATTGTTCTTGCATACGTTTTTCATGAAAGGTTTTCTTTTGTTGCTGTAATTGGGTAAGTTCATTTAAAAGTGAACGTCGTTGATCTGTTAGGGCTTGCATGAAATTATCATAACTGCCTTGGTAGATCTGGATTATACCATTATCAATGTACCATAGTGTTTCTGTGCATTCGTTAATTAAATCGGCATCATGGGTTGCGACGATGAGCGTACCCGGATAGGCGTTTAATAAGCGAAACAGGGCATTTTTACTTTTGCTATCCAGATGATTAGTTGGTTCATCGAGTAGAAGTACATTCGGATCACAACTTAAAGCAAGGTTGAGGGCTTTTTGGAAGCGTTGCCCGCCGCTTGCACGTTGAAATTCATCGATGATCTGTGGCACATAACCGATGTTGGCGTCTGTCGGGAGGGTAATGTTACCTTCTGCTTGGCATGGCAAGCCCTGCAAGCATTTTAACAATGTAGATTTACCGCAGCCATTTTGGCCAATAAGGGCTATTTTTTTGCCATAGGGTATTTGTGTGCTAAAAGCATCGAAACACACTTTATGGGGAAATATGAGCGAAATTTCATGTAAATGAATGGGTGAATGTATCATATAGGCTCTCTTAAGCTTGGGGCTAATTAACTTTGTTTCATCGCCCGAAAATGGGCTGCTTAAGAGGTAATTCTCATGATACGTTTTCGCCTTTTGAGGTAATTAGCGTAGTTTTAGAACAAACCGCCAATAAAATCAAGTTTTTTTGATAAAACGCACCTTTAAAGACTATAAAGGGCAGCGCACTTTTGCATGAATAGTTTAACCTTTTTGATTTGGGGGTTATTGAGGGCGCCATCCTTCCAGCCTAAGTAGAAGTCTAGGCGAGGAGGAGTAAGGGGTTTATGTAAAATGGTTATTTTCTTTGCCATCAGGGCGTGCTTACAAAACCAACCGGGTAAAACGGTAATGCCCGCGCCGCCCATTACGGCATAGAGCATAGGCCACAGATCAGGTAGGGTGAAAGTAGCTTGGCCCTCAAAAGTTTCATCAAACACCGTTTGAAAATATTCTTTGATAAACAACAAGCTTTCATCATAAGCAACCCAGGGAAGTTTGCTTAAGGTTTTAGCTAATAATTTTTTAGGGGTGTTAGCAATTTCATTTAGCCATTTCTCATGCCCGATTAAAACAAATTCTTCAGTGAAAAACTTTTCAACCTCAACGCCAGGCACCACGACATGGGCACAAAATTGGGCAATGTCCAATTCTTTTTCTAGGAGCTTATTGGCAAGATTTTCATAGCCAAAACTAAAGCGACAGCTTATACCTTCCTTTTGCAGCTCGCTAAGATGTGGGCAAATGACAGTGGAGAGAAACTCACTCAGCCCACCAATATGAAGCACTCTTGCTTTGGCGCCCACCTTAAGTGTGTTCCAAACGGCCTCTAAGCAATCTATGGGTCTGCTGATCTGCAAGGCGAGCTGATGGGCAATGGCCGTAGGCTCAAGCTTGCGCCCTTTGCGTTCAAATAACGCCTTACCTAGACGGCTTTCAAGCAGCTTTAACTGTTGAGAGACGGCGGGTTGGGTTAAATGCATAAACTCAGCGGCTTTAGCCTGGGAGCCGTGTCTATACACGCATAAAAAGGTAAATAAGGGGGAGCGGGGATCCATAATATATAAAATATCTTATAAAAAACATAATTATACATAATTATACTTATATATAAAAGTCCCCTACACTCCTCATAACAGAATTTTAACAACGAGGTTTTTTTATGTCGCAACGTTTAAATTATTTTCACACAATACATAAAGCCATTAGGCGGCAACTTTTTTTATTGAGTATTGATCTGGGGGCTGCCAACTTTGACTCAAGATCAGAAGTTGAAAGTTTACAAGTGCGATTTGAAAACCTGAAAGGGTATTTAGATCGTCATGCAGCGCATGAAGATCATTATTTTATGGCCTTTTTTGAGCAGAAAATACCGCATTTAACGCAAGTATTTAAACATGAACATGAGGCCCAGGAAGTAAGTTTAGGAAAAATGGCAGCAAGCTTTGAAGCCATATTAAAGAACCAAGACACAGACAACACCGATGCAGGCTATAGGCTTTATCTTCAGTTTAATGATTTTACGGCCAGTTATTGTCAGCATCTTGATAGGGAAGAAACACAAATAATGCCGGCGTTATGGGCCTGTTGCACCGACGAGGAGTTGTTAAAACCTTATTTAAGCTTATTGTCATCTTTTACGGCTGAGGACTTTTACGAGACAATAACTAAGTTTTGGCCTGCAATTAATGCTAAAGAAAGAAAAATGTTAGTTACGCCTCCGTCGATGTAAAAGCACAGGCATTTCATTAATAGCAAGTAAGGTAGTGTGGTGAATAACTTGTATGCATGGCGTTATCATGCTACCATTCATCACATTCAGTGACTTGCTAGATCTCCCAGGTGAAGACATGCTCAAGGGTGTTGCAGATTTTTTAAGTGATTTAGATTCAGCGCTAAACAGTATCAATCTTACTGAAGCCAAAAAAATATGCCATGATTTATTAGCTTCGTCATTATCAGCTGATGACTTAAAAACGATTGTCGTTTTTCTTTGCAAAAATTACCAAAACAAATTAATGCCATTATTGCTCATCGATAAGCAGCATGTCTTTGAGCCCACCGTAAAGTTTGATTTCATCACAACCATACTCATTAAATGTGCAAGTAGATGTTTACATGACGAAGTAGGGGCATTATTAGGCTTAGAAAATGTTAACGTGAATATGTTTGGGTGCGCGCTTGCCTTACATAAAGCGCTAAATAATGAACGCACTGAACAGCGCCAAGCAGTGATTAAAAGTATACTTAACTTTAAAAACGCAGACGTGTTATGGGTAACCCGAGTTGGGCGAACTTATGTGACGATGGAACAAAAGCAAAAATTAACAAAGCTAAGAGAAACTTTGTTGATTGAGCTAGCCAAAGAGGGCGATCATGTTGCCATTAAAGCGTGCAAGTTTTTTAAAGAAAGCATTAGGCCTCTGATTATTGAATGTGCCTTAGGGGAAGCTTGTATTAAAGGTCACTATGGTACGGTGAAGACTATTCTTGAAGCTTGTTTATATGGCAAGCCTCAGGATGATCTTGTTGTTATTGAATCGCAATTTGAACCAGACAATGTAGAAAGAGCCCTTAATTTTGCCAAAGGGGCATTAAAATTTGCACCAAAAGAGAGCATGGTTGAAACCTACCTGCATGAATTCATTGAAAGGATAAAACGTCTTATTGAGCAAAAGGCATTAGAAGAAGAGCGAAAAAGCGAAGTTTCTCTTGCACATGCGCAGCAAGAATTTTCTGAATTGATGGTAGGGTTTAATCAGCTTAGGTTTAGTGTTTCGGATAATGGAGATGAAGAGCCTATTAACCGAAAATCAAGCCAAGAGAGTGAGGAAGAGTCCAATAATCCACTAAAAGCGAACAAGAAGAAATAGTGTCTTTTAACCAAGCAGAGTTTTAGCCTACCCAAAAGGGGCCTCAGCCCCTCGCGCGTTTAATATCAAGTTAGGGAGCAACACGTCTTGATTCCCAATTTAAGCTGCCATTCTGGTGGAAAAAAATGCCCTAGCGTTCTGCGGTGTATGTGATACCCCGGTGTTACTTCTCGTTGTTCAAGTGTTGTTGGCTCACAAGGTTTAGGGGGCTCCAACGTAAATTTGCTAAATTTATCCACCAATATTGCTGTTTCATCTGAACTTTCATTGCTTTGGGTAAGAAATGCTCTGGCAGTTTCTTGCAGTGCTTCATTTTCAGCTTTGTTATTTTTTAAATTAACAATTTGCAATTTTTCGCCCTTTGATTTTTGATAGCTTATACCATTGGAATAAAGCAAAAAAGCGCAATTGGGGAAAATAATATTTTGAGCTTTTAATTCAGCCAAAAATTTTTCGAGCTTTTTATTATTGGAACCAATCACAAGGACATTGGTAGAAGTGTGAACTTGAGGAAATATAGCAGCTAACAACTCAGCAATAAGATTCTTTCTAAGGCTGGCATTTAGTTTAACAAGACCTTCTTTGGCGTCGTCATATAAAAACGTTGAGACAATGTAGTTAACAGATTTTTGAATAAGCGCACGTGGAATTGGCATAGGTGCTCCTTGCGTAATGATTTAGCGGTTATAAGTCACACAGCAAGACAATTACACCTTATCTTTAATTGCTTTGCGATGTCAAATAAAAACAAGCTGACACTTTAAACAGTGCGAATTGTGACCTAGCTTCATCTATACCTTAAGTATATGTCGAGGAGGTGTTCTATGTTGCATTTTAACAATAACCTTTATCAGCATGCCTTGAAGGAAAGTGGTTTGTTGTCAGGCGATTCGCATTGTTATAAGGAATTTATTAACAGTGAAATTAATTACATCAATCATTTTTTAAACTACCTGAACGATTTTGACGTTGAAATGTTGCTAAGCGTTTATTCGAGCAAAAAGTATAAACCCAAAGAAAATGATATGTCTAAAGATAGCTTTCGCTATTTGTATAATGGGTTAAAAAATATTAAAAAAAAGCAGTTAGATGTTTTATCCGCCCTATATCAAGGTGATCCCTTAATGTGGCAAACAGAGATAGAAAAGCTATTTGACAGTTACGCCCACTATATTTCTATTCGGCAAGGATTAAATATCCCCTTCTTATTAGAACAAAAATTTAAGGAATTAGAGGTGGGAAAATTAGCCAAGGGGTTATCAGGTGGTGGTTCTTTAGATTCAATTTTGATTAGCCCCATTCAACGTTTACCCAGATATGCTTTACTCGGCAGAGATCTTCTAAAAGAGTATGATGAAAAATTAAAAAACAACGCCAACGAAGCTTTAGCTAAGTTTTGTGCAAAGCTGGCTGTTTTTAACAGCGCAATGAATGCGCTTAATCAAAAAATTAATCAAGCTATTGCTTGCCCATTATCAAGCGAAGTTCTGACAAAATTCCTACGCACGCCTTATCAGCAAGATCAGCAAGCAATGGATGAAGAACCAACCTCACCTTATATAAGGCCGTCTGGGAAAATTAAACCGACCGCTTGCTCAAATGAAACTGGGTGTGAAAATATAAACACGATTACAAATAGCTTGACAGCGATTAAGCGATCAAATCGATAGGGTAAGGAAATTAAATACAAATAATATTTTACTATAGTTTGTTCTTGTTTAGATCGCTTGATTCCGTTAAAGGAGGCTTTTTAGGTGTATCGGTTTTTGGTTTTTTCGATTGATTCGCTGGCTTTTTAGTCAATAGGGGTAAGGCTCTTGCACCTTGCAGCTTCGCGGGGAGATTATTAAAATCTGGCAAGGGCCTTGTACTCCTCGGCTTCGCGGGGAGGTTATTAGGATCTGGCAAGGGTCTTGCACCTTGCGGCTTCTCGGGGAGCTTTTCAGGAACTGGCAAGGGCCTTGTTCTTTGCGGGCTAGTAGACACAGGCGCTGATTCAGTTATTGCAGGTGCCGTAGGCTCAAGACTCTTAGGTTTTCTAGGTGGCACAGGTGGTGGAATTTTTGCTAAAATCCTATTTGCCTCTTCTTTCACTGTAGGATCCAGGCTACTATCCTCTTTATAACCATTGAGAGTGTGCAAAAAGACTCGCATTTGCTGCGCTTCCTGAAACGTGGGTTTTGATTTCCCAACATTTTCATTATATTTTTTAAATTCATTGTTCATGTACTGGATGAGTTGGGCATTATATTCGGGTTTATATTCTTTTTTCCCTTTTAATTCTTTTATTTCCTTAATCACAGTGCCATATTTATTTAGTTGATTTTGCATTTTTCCTTTAGAATTATTTAATACGCTAGAATAAGTTTGTGTAAGACCGGCCATAATTTTATCAAGCTCATTCGATGACAATTCTGAGAGGCTTTTAAGTATTTTATCTGGTTTGTTTTCCTCCATAACAACCAACCAAAACCTATCATCTAAGATGTCATTATTGCTTAGGGCGCTTGACCAGAATTCTTTATTAAGCTCTTTTGGGCCGGACGATGCCATAAAATAACCCCTTACTATTTCCCCTTATATGGAATTAGAGTGGCTAAACTGAGATAAGTTTCGCCCCTTATTAACAATTATTGTAAAAGGGCCTGAAAATTCAGTAAATTCAAGCGGTTGGCTTTATGTGCAAAAGGATGTAATGCCACACAAAACAATAGGTTAATATGGCGGATATGAGATCTAATGCATAAATTATCTGCCTTGGAGCTTTAACCCCCCTTTATTTTGAGCGCGTTCTTGGAGTTGGCTCAAATTCTCAATCTCTACTGGAAATAAAGCAGATAACTCTTTGGGTTGGCAAAGACGGGCTTTTGCTAGCAACCAAGGATTAATATCAAACAATTTATCTTCTTCTATAATTTTCTCTGGTTCATTTAGCATCATGGTTGGCCATTCGCAATAAAAATGAGGAAAAGTAATCTTTAAATGTTCTAAAAGTGCTTGGCCATTTTGGGTAACCCATATACCGCCGCCAAAGCAAGACGAAAGTAGTAAACAAGCAAGTGAACCAAAACGTACCGGGAGTTCTGCGTTGTTGTCAGCAAAGTTATCTGAGGAGGGGAATAATTTATAAAATAAAGGTGGTAAATTGCCACAAGCACTCGGTCTTTTTGAAAAATTACGATAGGGCGTTACGCCAAAAAATGGGAACCAGGTTCCTTCAAAATGGGAATTAACACCTGAAGAACAGTAAAATGGTAAGCCATAAACTGAGGTTATTTTTCGAGGCGCTTTCTGGCCGCGCTCGATCCCATTAAACACAAGCGTGCTTAATTCTAATGAATTAGGGGAGTTTACCATAGGATCCTCATCTGTTACTGAAGGTATAAAATTAATGTTGTTGCTATTGTAGCGTGAGCTTTTATACGCTTTCAATTTTTGGGGTTATCTAATCTACCAAAGGTTATGTTAGAAAGATATGGGTAGTTGCTTGTAATTACACGAACACATGAAGTTGGTGTTAGTGACGCTATGACTTTTCAAACTTTTTTATTTTATAACCATTTTATTAAAACTTACCGCCAGAGTGTGAACACTTAATTGTTTTTTTTGACGGTGCTTTCTAAAAGCATGTTGAATAGTAATCGCTGCTTGGGTGATCCTGATGGAGCGGTTTTTTTGGTTGCGTGCGCCTATTTTTGACCATGATATATCCGATAATTTTCCAATGTCTTCTTCTAAGGGG
>CAZHSJ010000020.1:0-20273 GCA_964535225.1 Uncultured Candidatus Berkiella sp.
CTGCTAAAATCACTTCAGGACGATAACCCAGCTGTTTTGCCTTATAGGAAAGATAATAAGGATCAACGCCAATACAATGCCCTCCAACTAACCCTGGTGAAAAGGGTAAGAAATTCCATTTGGTTTTAGCGGCATTAATCACGTCGTGCGTGTCAATATTCATACGTTCACAAATAATCGCTAACTCATTCATCAGCGCAATATTCAGATCACGCTGGGTGTTTTCAATCACTTTCGCTGCTTCTGCTACTTTAATACTGGGCGCACGGTATATGCCTGCTTTTACGACAGTGCCATAAACATGCGCAATAATATCAGTTGTTTCATGATCTAAAGCCGACACGATTTTAACCACATTAGAAAGGCTATGTTTTTTATCGCCAGGATTAATGCGCTCAGGAGAATAGCCCACAGAAAAATCAACTCCCGCTTTAATTTTTGCAAAGCGCTCTAAAACGGGAATACACTCCTCCTGCGTTGCCCCAGGGTAAACGGTGGATTCAAATACAACAATGTCGTTTGTTTTTAAATAAGGGCCCAGAATTTCACAGGCTTTGTATAAAAAAGTTAAATTGGGTTTATGGGTATCATCAGAGGGGGTGGGCACACAAACGATATAGAAATCTGCTTGGGCAAGTTGTGACTTATCACTGGTATAGTGCACATTGGCTGCTTTTAATTCTTCTTTACTAAATTCACCCGTGCTATCAAGGCCATTATCTAAATCATGGATTCGTTTTGCATTAATATCAAACCCAAGCACAGGGCCCACTGAGCCAAAACCCAATGCAACAGGTAAACCAACATAGCCCAAACCTATCACGGCAATCTTTCGCTGTACCTGCGCCATGCTTTATCTCCATTAAAGCCTTTGTACTAGTATACCAATATAGATAGAATTGTTTTTTTTTTCACCTGGTTCAGTTAATTATGAAAGAAAGTAATTTTGCTAACATGTCTGCATTCCCGGAAGCGCCTTTACGACGACGTTTGGCTGCCCTTGTTTATGATAGCTTTATTGTCTTTTCCTTTTTATTACTTGCAACCACTGTCGCGCTCGCTCTTAATCAAGGTGAGTCACTCCTGCCCTACCGTGCTTATTTTCTGATTTATCTTTTTATTAGCACAGGGGTATTTTTAGCTTGGTTTTGGGCTAAAAGCGGCCAAACCTTAGGCATGCTTGCTTGGAAAATTCGCCTCATTAATAAAGAAGGCACCACCGTTTGCTTTCAAAAAGCTTTTTTGCGCTATATCGCTGCCTTTTTTAGCATTGGCTGCTGCGGGATTGGCTTATTATGGTGCTTAATAGATAAAAACAAAGAAACGCTGCATGATAAGTTGTTGGGGACCCGCGTTATTAAATACCAACGCTAGCCTTATTGCGTTCGTTTTAAAAAGAAGAGTCCCAAAAAGAAAAATAAAACTGTTGGTAAAAAAGCGCCCATGATAGGCGGAATATGATAAACCAAGGTCAATGGCCCAAACAGCTGATTAAAAGTGTAAAACACAAAACCCACTAAAACCCCCACCAGCATCCTTAACCCCATGGTGGCAGAGCGCAAGGGACCAAATATAAAGGGAATGGCCAAAAACATCATCACCAACGTTGCTAAGGGGCGCACAATTTTTTGCCAAAAGGCGAGCCGATAAGGCGCCGTTTCCAAATGGTTTTTTTCCCGGTAACTTATAGTGTGCCATAACCCCGTTAAGGACAAATCGTCCAAATCTTTGAGCCCCACTTGGCTTAATACTTGCGGTGAGAGATTGCTGTCCCATTGCTCTTTATCAATAGTGTGGCGCGCTAATTTATTTTCTTCAAAAATGGTTTCCTGGATCTCATGCAGTTCCCAATGATTGTCAATATAGTCTGCATTAAGCGCAAAGCTCGCCTTTATTAATTGCATGTTATCGTTAAATTGATAGCGCGTTATTCCCTCTAAATGCCCATCTTGGGTCATCCCCTGGATATGAATAAAACTATTCCCATCTCGCATCCAGGTTCCGCTATTGGTTCTTAAAGCTTGCCCTTGGCTCAAAGCAAGCGCTTTATGATCATGCGCAATTTTTTCAGCCATGGGAGAAACCCATTCACTTACCATCCAAACCAGAACTGCTAAAACCAAGGCAAGTTTTAATACAATGAGAATGATATCGCTTAAACTCATCCCTGCACTACGTAAAATTATAAGCTCGCTTCTTGAAGCCAGTATGCCTAAGCCCATCAAGGTGCCAACAAGCGTTGCCATAGGAAAAAGCTGGGCAATATGCTGTGGCATGGAAAGAAAAATAACAGAAAAAGCATCTACTGTGGTATAAGCGCCAGTACCTACATAGCGCAACTCATTCACCAGAGAAAAAATAAATTCTAAGCCAACAAATAAGGTTAAAACCAAGAAAATGGCAATAAGAATAGATTTCCAAAGATAACGGGTGATCATATTCATTTATGCCACTTTATGCCTTATCCAATGATAATACTGCGTTGCTCTACCAGAAGTTTTAGCAAGAAACAGTAAACTAAAAATGAAGAGTGATAAGTGTACCCACCATACGCCAATATGAGGATCTAATGTGCCACTTGCCACCATTCGTTTACTCACGGTTAATAAATTAAAGTAAATAATACAAATAATAATGGCAATAAACAGCTTGCCAAAGCGGCCTTGTCTTGGCCCCACTCGGCTTAGCGGTAAAGCGAGTAAAGCTAACAAAGGTGCGGCTAAAGGTATGGATAAACGCCATTGTAGCTCGGCTAAATTACTCGGCGTAGGGTTATCTAGTAACATCTTAGTTGGCATGGTGCGATGAAAGAAAAGACCTTGTTCTAGCTTGGGATTTTCAAGAAAGCGCTGATACTCATCAAATTGCACAATACTATAATCCATGGCACCAGGCGTACCTTGATAGCGCTTACCCTCTATTAAGGTAAAATAAGTCGAACCACTTTCGTCAGTGTACACCTTGCCACTTTTGGCACTGATCAGGCTCCAGGATTTATCTTCTTGGTTGTTGTTGGGATGCTCTGCTATAAACACGCGATTTAATTCTGTGCGCTCAGGGTTAAGATCAGAAACATAAAAAACCAATTTATCTTTTTGAAAGGAATGAAAACGCCCTGGTGAGAGCGTTTGTAGTAGCAACATAGGCCCTTGGGTGTGTAATAACTGTTCCTTATATTGCGCAGATTTAGGTGCCAAATAGCAGGTTAATCCCGCCGATAATAACATCACTAAAAAACCAACACTTAAACCAACATTCAGTAATTTTTGCCAGGAGATCCCACAGGCAAACATCACGGGAATTTCATTGTCGGCAAAAAATCGGCTATAGCAAAGTAAAATAGCTAAAAATAAACCAACGGGTAACAAAAATGCTAATAGATCAGGAACCTGAAATAAAATAACATCGAATAAAATATCCGGTGAGACATTGCCTATTGCGGCTTGAGCAACAAGCCTTACTAACTTATTACTAACAGCAATAAGTAATACAACTAGTATAACTGCAAAAAAAGTATGGCTGATCTCTTTGAATAAATAACGTTTGATTAGCATGCAAGTATCTTAGCTATGGGTATAATGTCTGCTTAATATCTAAAGAATTATACCTTCACTAAAGATGAACAATAAACCACAAATAGCGTAAAATTGGTAAGATACAAAACAAATATTTAGACACTAAACTAACTATATAGTTAAAAGTTCACCCTGAGGGCTTTATGGAATTTAGCGTTAAAAACCAACCATTGGAAAAATTAAAAACAGATTGCTTGGTGCTCGCGCAAGCCCAGTCTAAAGACTTAAGCCCAACGCTTGCTAAACTTGATATTGCCTCAAAAGGCTACTTCTCCTTACTCAAAAAGCGTGGCGATTTAACGGGCACCTGCGGGCAATTATTGTTGCTCCCCCATGTGGAGGGAATAAGCGCCCAAAGAATATTGCTGCTTGGTGTTGGCAAGGAGGGTTCTTTAAGTGAAGCACAATTTAAAGATCTCATCCAAAAAATGATTTTTACGCTAGCGGAAACGCCCGCTCAAGATCTGACGATTAGCTTAAGTGAACTCCCCGTAAAAGAACAAGACAATGCGTGGAAGATCCGTCATATAATCTTAGCTTTAAGTACTTTCTTTTACCGATTCCAAGATTTTAAAAGCAAAAAAGAAGTTGTTATAAAAAATCTACGCAAAGTCAGTTTTAATGTTTTTTTAAAAAAAGAAGTAAATAGCGCACAAATCGCCGTTGATCAAGGCGTTGCAATCAGCCGGGGTATTGAAGTTACTAAAAATTTAGCCAATATTCCCCCTAATGTGTGCACACCTTCCTTCTTAGCGGATAAAGCCAAAAAATTTGCTAAATCACATAGCAAGATTAGCACGGCCATTTTAGACGAAAAAGAAATGCAAGCGCTTAACATGGGACTATTACTATCGGTGACCCAAGGCAGTAATTCTTCGGCTAAATTAATTACCATGGAATACCGTGGCGCACGCAAAGAGGTTAAACCCATTGTCCTTGTCGGCAAAGGAATAACTTTCGACACAGGTGGAAATTCTATTAAAGTGCCCCCTAACATGATTGGCATGAAGTATGATATGTCAGGCGGTGCAACAGTTTTTGGTGTGCTTGAAGCCATCAGCTTGCTGGAATTGCCACTCAACGTGATAGGCGTTATTCCAAGTTGTGAAAATATGCCCGGCCCCAGTGCAACAAGGCCTGAAGATATTGTGACCAGCATGTCAGGGCTTACCGTTGAAATACTCAACACCGATGCCGAAGGCAGGCTTATATTGGCGGATGCACTCACGTATTGCGAACGTTTTCACCCAAGCACTGTCATTGACATCGCAACGTTAACGGGAGCGTGCGTTTTAGCTTTGGGCCCTTATGCTAGTGGTTTGATGAGTAATCACCAACCATTGGCTAACAGTTTAATTGAAGCTGGATTACAAAGTGGTGATAAGGTATGGCAATTACCTTTATGGGATGAATACCATGATGCGCTTAAGTCCGAATTTGCCGATATCAGCAATGTGCCAACCGTTGATATTGGTGCAAGAACGGTGGTCGCTGGCTGCTTTTTATCTAAATTCACAAAAAAATACGAATGGGCTCATCTTGATGTTGCCAACACGGCAACTATCGGTGGGCAAAAACGGGGTTCAACAGGCCGCCCAGTCTCATTATTAGTGCAATATTTAATTAATCGGTGCAACGAAGTATGACTTTAGACAAAACTTACCATCCGCATGAACTTGAAAAAAAATGGTACCAGCATTGGGAAAAATCAGGGTATTTCAAGCCAACTTCTCATGAACAAGCCTATTGCATCATGCTTCCCCCACCGAATGTTACTGGCACGCTGCATATGGGACATGCCTTTCAAGACACCATTATGGATACCCTTATTCGCTATAACCGTATGCAAGGTAAACAAACTCTATGGCAAGGCGGAACTGATCATGCTGGCATCGCCACGCAAATGGTGGTTGAAAGACAATTATTAGCCAAAGATATTACCAAGTATGATTTAGGGCGAGATGAATTTATAAAAAAAGTATGGGAATGGAAAGCGCAGTCCGGTAACACAATCGGTACGCAAATGCGCCGTTTAGGAGCTTCTGTAGACTGGACTCGAGAGCGCTTTACCATGGACGACGGCCTAACAGACGCCGTAAAAGAAGTCTTTGTGCGTTTATATGAAGAAGGATTAATCTATCGCGGTAAAAGATTGGTAAATTGGGATCCTAAACTTCACACGGCGGTGTCTGATCTTGAAGTGATTTCTGAAGAAGAAAATGGGCATCTTTGGCATATTCGCTACCCCATCGAGGGAACCAACGATTTTCTTATTGTGGCAACCACGCGCCCTGAAACCATGTTGGGCGATACGGCGGTGGCGGTGCACCCCAACGATACTCGTTATACACATCTCATTGGCAAAAAAATTAACTTACCTTTAGCAAATAGACTTATCCCTATTATTGCGGATGAATATGTTGATCCTGAATTTGGTACAGGCTGCGTAAAAATTACCCCGGCCCATGATTTTAATGACTATGAAATGGGCAAAAGACACAATTTGCCGATGATCAATATTTTTAATATTGATGCCATGATGAATAATGAAGTCCCAGCAGCCTATCAGGACTTAGATAGATTTGTAGCCAGAAAGAAAATAGTTGAGGATTTACAAAAAGCTGAACTAATTGAAAAAATTGAGCCTCACCGACTAAAAATTCCACGAGGCGATCGCTCTGGTGAAGTAATTGAACCTTACTTAACCGATCAATGGTATGTGGATACTAAGAAATTAGCACTTGATGCCATTGAGGTTGTTAAAAACGGCACGGTGGAATTTGTACCTGCTAACTGGGCGAATGATTATTTTGAATGGATGAATAACATTCAAGATTGGTGTATTAGCCGTCAGATCTGGTGGGGACACCGGATCCCCGCCTGGTATGACTGTGAGGGCAACGTTTATGTTGGGCGCTCAGAAGATGAGATCCGTAAAAAACATAATATAAGCAACGATGTTCTGCTTTCACAAGATAAGGATGTCCTAGACACCTGGTTCTCTTCTGCCCTGTGGCCCTTTTCGACGCTGGGTTGGCCGCATCACACCCCTGAATTAAACACCTATTATCCAACCAATGTCTTAGTCACCGGTTTTGATATTATTTTCTTTTGGGTAGCCCGCATGATCATGATGGGGCTTAAATTTATGAAAGCCGTCCCCTTCAAACAAGTATTTGTGACGGGTCTTATTTTAGATGCCCATGGCCAGAAAATGTCAAAATCTAAGGGTAATATTTTAGATCCTTTAGATTTGATTGAGGGTATTGAATTAGAAGACTTGGTCATTAAACGCACCCTGGGCTTGATGCAGCCACAAATGGCAAAACAAATTGAAGCCAATACGCGCAAAGAGTTTCCAAATGGGATCCCAAGTTTTGGCACCGATGCTTTGCGGTTTTCGCTGTGTGCTTTTGCCACCACGAACCGCTTTATACGCTTTGATTTATCTCGCGTGGAAGGTTATCGTAATTTTTGCAATAAAATCTGGAATGCGGCCCGCTATGTGTTTATGAACATTGAAGGGCAAGATTTAGGCAAAACCTCGCAAGACAGAGAGTTTAGTATTTATGATTTGGGCATGATGTCATTATGGCAAAAAACAAAAAAAGCCGTTGAAGGGCATATTCAAAATTATCGTTTTGATTTGTTGGCCAATACCCTTTACGATTTTACCTGGAACCATTATTGTGACTGGTACTTAGAGCTGGCAAAACCCCGTTTAACGCAAGAAGGTGCCACTGACAAACAACGCGCTGGCACACGCTATATGCTTGCCACCATTTTAGAAGAGTTATTGCGCGTGATGCACCCTATCATGCCGTTTATCACCGAAGAGATCTGGCAAAAACTGGTTGGTATTTTAGGTGATTTATACCCGCATCAACCTCGCGATACGATTATGAATCAATCTTACCCGCAGGTTGATGAAAAACTGCTTAATGATAATGCACAACAAACCCTACAGTGGATCCAAGAATTTATTATTGGCGTTCGTACCTTACGTGCTGAATTAAATTTAAGCCCCAATAAAAAATTGCGCGCATTTTATAAAACTAACCGCACCGACATTGAAAAAGCGTTTAGCACCAATGAGCAAAGTCTTATTAGCCTGGCAAAATTGGATGAGATTAAAAAACTGGGTAGCAATGATACGCCCCCTATTTCTACTCACATTATAAAAACCCAATTTGAAATATTTGTTCCGCTTGAAGGAGTAGTTGAAGATATTGAGGGTGAAATTAACCGCCTGAATAAAGAGCTGCAAAAGCACCTATCTGATTTTGAGTTTGCCGATAAAAAACTGGCCAATGAAAGCTTTGTGCAAAGAGCAAGTCCTGACGCGGTTGAAAAAGAGCGCCAGCGCAAAGAGAAAGCACAAGCTGCGATGAATAAAATCAAGGAAACGCTGGCAATTTTAGCAAAACTAAAAAAATAACAAGCGAGTTTTAGAAATTGGCTAAAACTTTTTATTTTTCCTTGTAAAGAAATCGGCAGCCGATACTGTTGCACTTGGCTCGGTTGCTAAATCAAGTTTAGCGCTTCCAGGTGAAACAAGTATATAGTCTTATTTAATAACCTTATCTATTTTTGCCCCTTTTTTTTGAGCAAGCTGTTTTCCTTCCTTCTTCAAGGGCGCACCAACAGGGCAAAAATCCGAAAGAAAATCAAAGAGCGAAGTTACTAAACTGTCTTTGATAATGTAATAGTGCACGTATTGACCCACTTTCTCACTTCTTATGAGGCCTGCGTTTTCCAAGACACTAAGATGTTTAGAAAGCGCGGGTTTACTAATGTTAAAGCGTTCGGCAATTTCACCTGCGGTTAATCCACTCTCAGAGAGATATGACAATATCTGCCGACGAATGGAAGAGGATAAAGCTTGAAATACGTCTTTCATGTGTATATATTTAACTAATTAGTTAATTATCTATAATGTTATATATCAGTATAACTCAAGCGAGTAACCAAATCTACTATTAAGGAGCTATAAATGATGCTTTTAACTGCCTTTCAGCACTCACTTTTTCGTTTTACATTTTATTGTATCACGTGCATTATCACCTGTTCAATTTATACCGCATTATTAACGGCAATCTTTGGTATTAATGAGTTTTCCGTATCGGTTTATATTTTCTTGATGCTTACTCATGGTGGCTTACCAATAGTAATATCTTGCCTAGCCCTTAGCATTGCAGATGGTACTCATACAAAAGCAACTACGTTATATACAAAAGAAAACCTTAAAACCTGGGCAATGCTTCTCATGGTGCTAAGCATGGCTTCTCTTCTTAGCTTCGTCATTAATTACTTGTAAGGTTTAACAAATGGAAACTATTAATAAATGTAATCGTCTTTTTCTATTTAGATATTATATTGTCAATTTTATTATTTCCTGCCTCGTTTCAAGCTTATTATATTATTTTCTCGTATATGGCAAAAATATTTTTAGAATGAATTTTGATCTAAAAATAATCGGCGGCTTAATGGTGATGCTAACGCATTTTAATCTGATAATAATGGGTGGCATAATACCAATGCTTTTCACTGCGCTAATATTATCTAAAATGAACAAAAACGTTATTGTTTCTCATAAAATATTTGCGATGCAGACAAAAAGTATTGCAATGCAATTCATTATTGGTATTGTGCTAGCCGCTATTGTTTGCATTTTATATTAAAGATGTGAGTTTGGATTTTATGAATCATTTTAAAAATATACCTAGAGTAATTGAGCCAAAACAATGTGATGCTGTGTCTGGGTGGGTTGTATGGGCACCGATAAAGTCATTGTTTTTAAGCGTTATGATTGTGGGTAGCATTCTTGTGGTGTCACTTTTTCACGTGGGATGCATTATTTGTCTGTTTTATGAAAACTGGTTCAGTGCAGTTACAGCATAGTAATTTTTAATTGATGCAAGTGGCGCAGCAAAATAGAGAAAATTAATAGTGTTTATTTACATTACTTTTTAAATTAAGTTGCATTAAGGGGTAACATCATGTCTAATCGAATATCATATAAAATAATAACTTCAATACTTTTACTATTATTATCTTTTTTCGCTCTAGCAAAAGACTCAAAACAAGATCTTGCCTATCAAGCGACGCAAGCTATCTTTGAATATGATAAATCAGCATTTCAAAGCGCTATTGAAAGCGCCGCAGCCTTAGCAGAGCAAAAAGCTCCTGCACAATTGTGTTTAACTGAACAACAAGCTAAGGATTTTAATACAAAATTAAAAATCGCTTTATACCAGCATATATTTAACATAATGGTGCAATCACGAGCTGAGATTTTAACAGAAAAGGAAATGAAAGGCTTAATTGCCTTTTATAAAGCGCCTTTAGGTCAAAGTCTCTATAAAAAATACCCTATCGTCTTGGCGCTTTCTAAAGTAGAGCCTCTGGAAGTTGTTGTGCAAAGAGTATTGTCCAAAGAAGAAAGGGAATATAGCCAGAAGTTTAGTGAGTCTGACATCGGCAAAACCACTAGCGCCAAAGATGTTTTCATAAAAATGACTGCGATTAACAGATTCAAACAATCTATTCATCAAGTGATCCTTGATTTTACGATAAGTTATCTTAATGAAAATATTAAAGCTTAGCTAACATAATGAAATCTATTAAAATTTATTATAATGGTGCTTGCCTTGTGTGTAATTCGCTCGTTCCTTCACAAAAGTTAAAAACCACAGAATGTGATGTGCAATGGATAGACATTGATCAGAACGCATCGGCAAGAAAAGATATTGCTGCTTCGGAAGCAGTTTTAAGGGAAAAGTTACATCTGATGGATGACAGCGACCAAGTTTTCAAGGGCATAGATGCCTTTAAGATCATATGGCAAAACTCACCAACTGAACATTGGAAAGCAAATGTAGTGAGTCTGCCAGTGATTAACCAACTTGTCGACGTAGGATATATGGTTTTTGCACGGTTGATATATATGTGGAATCGATTAAATCACCGCTGGTAGCTGGGGCAATAACTAAGAGGTTTTAGATAATTTACTTATAAAATGCACTGAAGTTATCAGCCCCATGATATTCTTCCCAAAGATTAATCGATAAAATTAAAATTGCGGCTGAAGATGAGAAGTGCAGAAACTATAAACTTTAATAAATCAACCTTGTCACATACCAAATGCCACTTATAAAAAGTAAGTGGCATCCAACATTCCACGTTTTATAATGAACGTACTTAAGCAGACGGCAGCATCGATTCCGTTTCTTTAACGCCTTTAAAGCCCCACACCACTTTAAAAGGTCTTAACGCCTGCAAAACCCATTTGCCCATATCAATTTCATACCAACGATGACCAAAAAAAGGCATTTGCATAAAACGATGGTGATTGTTGTGCCACCCTTCGCCAAAGGTCAACAAAGCCACAAAAGGATTGTTGGTACTGGTGTCTTTAACTTCATAGGACTGATAACCAAACTTATGGCACACAGAATTAACACACCATGTCATATGGCTACAAATTAAAATCCGTAAAAAACCGCCCCAGAGTAACCCAACCCATCCCCCAATAACAAAGGGAATAAGCAACCCTAGCAAACTATAATAAAGATAATTCTTGGAAATATGCTTTACATCATTGTCTTCTAAAAGCCATTTTCCATAGCGCCTAAAATCGGGCTCATAGTCATCGAAAATCCATCCACAATGGGAATGCCAAAAACCGTGTACTGGGCTATGGGGATCGCCATCTTTATCCGCAAAGCGGTGATGCTGGATATGCAGTGAAGCCCAGCTAGCTGGCCCTCCTTGCATTGCAAAAGTGCCGCTGACTAAAAGAAACAATTTAAACCAGCGTTGGCAGGAAAAGGCGCGGTGTGTTAGTAAACGATGATAACCGAGTGTGATCCCTAAGCCTGATATACAATACATAATCACACACAACGCTACATCACTGGTGGTAGCCCACCCCTGCATCCACGTCCACACGGCCAAGGGTATGGCCAAAGGGGTAACAAATACCAAGAAAGAGGCGTAAGTGACAGTTAAAATTCGTTGATACTGGTGCATAAAAGTCCGTATAGCGTAAACTTAAACTAACTCATAAGATTAAGAGCCTGCGTATGATAGCCGATCCTATGCTAAAACGGTTAATTGCAAAAGCCTATTTAAATGGATTCGGCAATTTGCACCTGTTTACCCCTGAACAAATGCGTTTAAGCTTAAGACCTAGCAAATTTAACACTGAAAAAGCCAGTTACCAAGATTTCATTACCGATGGCGGCATTAAATTGCGGTGTTATAATCCCAACTCTCTACCACACCATCTCCCTCTCCCCGGTGTGCTGTATATTTCTGCGAATGCCTATGTGGTGAATCGTTTAGACACCAGCAACGACTACTGTAGTTTGTTAGCTAATAAGCTCCAAATGCGGGTGATCAGCGTATCTCATCGTTTAATTCCAGAATTTAAATTTCCACGCTTTACCTATGATTGTTTAGAAAGCATCAAATGGGTTTATCAACATGCTGATCTTTTGAAGGTTGATGAGAATAAACTTTCATTATGGGGAGAAAGCTCCGGCGGTAATATTGCCACAGCTTGCACCCATTTATTACGAGATGAAGGCTTGCCCATAATTAAGTATTTAACCTTGTTTTATCCCATGATGGATTTAATCACTCACTTTCCTTCTAAAAAAGAATTTGAATATGGCTATATGCTGGATAAACCCTTTATTGAGTGGCTTAAAACCAATGCTTTTCATAACCCAGAAGAATTTGCTTCACCTTTAGCCTCCCCTTTATTTGCTGACTCTTTTGAACATTTACCGCCCACAACCATTATTACCGCAGAATGTGATCCATTGCGTGACGAAGGTGAGGCGTATATCGAAAAACTAAGACAAGCGAATGTAAACGTGATTGCTAAACGCTTTGAGGGGATGATTCACTGCTTTATGCGGTTTTATCCTAAATTAAAGGGTTCACAAGAAGCACTTGATTTGGCATGTAATGCCTTGGTAGGAGCACTTATCGAGGTTAGCTATAATCCTGTTGCAAGCTTTGCACCATCGCATCATTCGACGTTGCTTGATAAAAAACTTGCTTCCACTTTGCTATCAGATCATGATTATTTTGCTGCCAAGGATGAAAGCGCGGAGAATAGTATTTTAAATAGGGAATAATGAGTTGTCTTGCGAATCCTTTTCTTCCCCATAGTAACACACAAGTTTTTTTCCAAAATGACCACTTACTTAACTGTTTATCTTGCTTAGCCATATGCAAAAAATTACGAATTAATAACCTTCCTAACACAAACGAAATTAACCACATACCAAGCACTCTTGAGAAATAACCACCGCCTAGTGATTGATATAAATCAAATACAACGGCTTTATGTTCAATTTCTTCTATGGAATGCCAACGCCAGATAGCGGCATTAGCAGGATGAGCATGTCTCAACCAACGTTTATCGCGCAAAACGAGATCTGAAATAATGGCCGTTAAATGCTCCCCTGCTAAAGACAGCGAGAGATGCATTTTTTTAGATAATCGATTGGCGAGCCATCTAAAATTTCTTAAATTCCATTTTTCAAGACGTTTAATATCATAGCCTTGTGATTTTAAAATCTGATTGTAGCGAATAAATTCTCCACCATGTGCCGATTCTTGACCAATAAAACCTTGGATTTGTTCTTTTAATAAGGGATCAGAAATATTGTCTTTAAAGGGGATGACACTGGAAATGGCTAAGCGCTCAAAGCCAGGAGCTAAAATCGCAATGGCGTTAAAAAGATAAGTCTTTGTTGGGCAGTTATCATTCCAATAACGTGGGAGATCCTTGGGGATCCCAAACTTAAGCTGTCTTGCGATAATTGTGTCTTTGCCCATTTTCACCACCTTCAGGTAGTAATAATAGTTCCTAGGCTCCTACGGTACAAATAGCGCCTTTTGACTTTTTGTTTTAAAAGTAATACTATTACCAGTATTACCGCTACTTTATAGAGGTGTATATGCAAGTAACACAAAAAGGCCAGGTCACTATTCCTCAAGAAATCCGTGAACACTTCGGATTTCTGCCGAATACGGAGGTGGAATTTGTTGTTGATGACGGCAATGTGATATTAAGAAAAAAAAAGGGGGGCTCCCCATTTAGAAAAATGCGTGGGCTTGTAAAAGGGAAATTTACAACCGATGAAATTATGGAGCTCACAAGAAAATGATATTAGTCGATTCAAATGTCATTTTAGACATTTTGACGGATGATCCTACTTGGGCAGATTGGTCTATCTCAACACTTGAAAAGCAAAAATCAGCGCTTGCCATTAACGCTATTATCTTTGCTGAAATTTCCATCAAAATTGAAAGCATAGAAACAGTTAACAGCGTTTTAAACAATTTTAAACGGCTAGATATCCCTTATGAAGCGGCATTCCTAGCCGGAAAAGCCTTTTTAAATTATGTTAAGCGTAAAGGAGCGAAATCTTCTCCTTTACCAGATTTTTTTATTGGCGCACATGCCGCTATTTTGGGGATCCCCTTAATTACAAGAGATGCCAATCGTTATAAAACTTATTTTCCAAAATTAAAATTAATCTATCCTCATCTTGAGCAAGCGTAGCCAACCCGCCTTCGGCAAGCCTTCGACGGGGTAAACCACGCATCAAAGCAAACCAGTTCGCGTATTAGTGTTCACGGGTTTCTTTGAATTGTAAGTCAGGCCATCTATCCATCGTCATCGACAAATTAACATTTGTTGGCGCTAAATAGGCGAGATGTTCGGCGCTATCTAAGGCTAAGTTCAGGCTTAATTTATTTTTGAACTCGGCGAGTTTTTTCTGATCTTTAGCATAAACCCATCTGGCGGTAACGATTCTCACTTCATCGTAGACACACTCGACGTTGTATTCAAACTGTAAACGGTATGCTACGACATCAAACTGTAGCACCCCGACTGCCCCCACGATAATCAGGTTGGAATCCAGGGGTCTAAAAATCTGAGTTGCCCCTTCTTCGGAAAGTTGCACAAGGCCTTTTTGCAGAGCTTTCATTTTAAGGGGATCTTTAGGGCGCACGGCTTTAAATAATTCTGGTGCAAAGTTTGGGATGCCAATAAATTTCATGGCCTCGCCACTGGTAAAGGTATCGCCAATTTGGATGGTGCCATAATTATGTAACCCAATAATATCACCAGGCCAAGCCTCTTCCACGTGATCTCTTTCGCCTGCCATAAAAGTGAGCGCATTGGAGATCTGCACTTCGCGTTTAATGCGTTCATGGTGGATTTTCATGCCCTTTTTATAATGGCCTGAACACACGCGTAAAAAAGCGATTCTGTCACGATGTTGTGGATCCATATTGGCTTGGATTTTAAACACAAAGCCACTGAACGTTTTCTCGTTCGGTTCCACACTTCTCACCTGCGTTTCTCTGGGCTTTGGCGCAGGCGCATAGTCTACCAGCGCATTTAAAATTTCACTCACGCCAAAGTTATTGATGGCAGAGCCAAAGTAAACGGGGGTTAATTTTCCTTCTAAGAAAGCGTCTTTATCCAAGGGATGACTTGCGCCTAACACCAATTCCAATTGTTCACGAAAATCATTAATGATATCGCCACATTTTTCATCAAGAATAGGGTTGTTAATCCCTTTTATGATTTCAGGTGTTTGCACCACAGCGCCTTTACCGGGTTCAAATAAATAAACGCTATCTTGCAAAAGGTGATAAACGCCTTTAAATAATTTCCCCATGCCAATAGGCCAGGTAATGGGCGCACATTGTATATTTAATATCTTTTCAATTTCATCCAGCAGTTCAATTGGGTCGCGGCTATCTCTGTCTAGTTTATTAATAAAAGTAATAATGGGGGTATCGCGTAAGCGGCACACTTCCATTAATTTAATGGTACGAGACTCAACGCCCTTCACCGCATCTATCACCATTAGGGCTGAGTCCACTGCTGTGAGTGTACGATAAGTGTCTTCTGAAAAGTCCTCATGACCTGGGGTATCCAGAAGATTAATAATGGCTTCTTTGTAGGGAAACTGCATCACCGAGGTTGTGACCGAGATCCCCCGTTGCTGCTCCAATGCCATCCAATCTGAGGTAGCATGCCGAGAGGCCTTTCGCCCCTTTACGGTTCCAGCCAACTTAATGGCACCGCCAAATAACAACAACTTTTCCGTTAAGGTGGTTTTACCGGCGTCGGGATGTGAGATAATGGCGAACGTGCGACGTCGAGCAATTTCATTTTCTAAGCTAGACATCTTTCCTCTTTTTTATTTTTGGTCAATTTTATTTATTTATTTGCTATATGAGAGTGGCATTACTATCATATTGGCCCAAATCTAGCAAACTACTTTGGAGTATATACGATGAGCCACCCTGATAATAAGGGACACCATAAACCCCCCACTCAGGAAGAGCGTAGCTTAAATTATATTCCCCTCTTTATTTGCATTGCCTTAGGTATTGCCGGTTGGCTATGCCCCATGCCAGAGGGGATGAGCGAACAAGGCTGGCATGTTTTAGTTATTTTTGTTGTCACCATTTTAGCACTTATCATAAAACCCCTCCCCATGGGCGCGGTGGCGATGGTGTCCGTGGTGGTCGCCGTGCTGAGTGGCACCATTACTATGAAGCAGGCTTTTGCCGGGTTTAGCAGTGATATTGTCTGGCTCGTGGTGTTTGCGCTCTTTATTGCCAAGGGATTTAATGTCACGGGACTTGATAGGCGAATAGCCTATTTCTTTACCGCCCTTTTGGGTAAAAAAACCTTAGGACTAAGTTATGGTCTGATGGTAACCGATCTCATCCTCGCCCCCGCCCTGCCTAGCGTAACAGGCCGAAGCGCGGGTATTGTTTATCCCATTTTACAAGGGATTGCTAACTCCTATAAAAGCTTTCCCCATACTGAATCTGCGCGCAAAATTGGTGCTTTTTTAACGGTCACGGCCTTTCAAGTCACTGTGATTACCTCAACCATGTTCATGACCGCGATGGCGGCTAATCCTATTTTACAAAAGCTCACTAATGATGCAGATCTAACGCTTACCTGGAGCCAATGGGCGATTGCGGCGATTGTTCCTGGCATTTTAAGTTTATTTATTATTCCGTTGTTTATTTATTTAATTTACCCCCCTGAAATTAAAGAAACGCCCAATGCGCAGACCCTAGCGTTGGCTGAGCTTAAAAACTTGGGCAAAATGCGACGCGGCGAATGGATTATGTCCTTCACCGTGGTGACCTTATTGGTGCTATGGATTTTTGGCAAGCAAACACTCTTTGGCCACAAATTTGATATAGAAGTGGTTATTGCTGCCATGATTGGCTTAACCATTTTACTATTAACAGGTGTTTTAGAATGGAAATCCTTAGTAAGAATTCATGATGCTTGGGAAACCTTTATTTGGTTTTGTGTGCTGATCATGCTGGCGGGTTTTCTCAAAGACTACGGCGTGTTGGATTGGTTTACACAAAATGTACAAGGTCATTTCAAAGGGTTACATTGGACCTATGCCTTTCCTATACTTGCGCTCGTCTACTTTTATTCTCATTACTTTTTTGCCAGTTCCACGGCGCATGTCACTTCCATGTACCCTGCTTTTTTGGGACTATCCCTTGCGCTGGGAACCCCACCCATGCTGGCGGTATTTATCTTAATTTTCTTTAGCAATCTATTTGGTGGATTAACTCATTATAGCTTGGCCCCTGCCCCGCTTCTTTTTGGTGTTGGCTATGTGGATATTAAAACCTGGTGGAAAATCGGCTTCCTCAGTAGCGTCATTAATATCCTCATTTGGTCTACCGTGGGTGTAATATGGTGGAAATTCCTAGGATATTGGTAAAACACTGTTGATAATCTCGGTCAAGCCGAATACAGTAAGCGCTTTGTAATGATCTAGTAATACTATGAGGGCAAAATGGCAACATTGAATATCGAACTCACGGATGACTTTAATTCTGAGCTTAGTCACATAGCACAGCAGCTTAAAATTAGTCCGGAGCAATGCGCGCAATTGGCCCTACATCATTTTTTTCAAACCGATACGGTAGAAAATGCCATTGAGGGCGCGCTTCGTATGGAGGATGGCCAAACGTTGGTTGATTTTCCTGAACTCAAAGAAGAACTTGGCATAGAAATTAAATTCCATCCTCATGCCATGGAAGAACTAGAGTCCGTTTCTGAAGAAGATCAAATCGATATTCTAGAAAGATTAATCAACCGGATCTCTGCAAATGAAGAAGAACTAGAAGCAACTTTAGATATTGTCATTAAAGAAAATGGCGAAAATCAGTTGGTATTATCTGGTTTTGGTTTTGGTGATATCGTTTATGAATTGGGTGAAAATGTCGTTATTTATCATATCGCGCTGATCGAAGAAGATGAGGCAGACGAAGATGATGAAGATGAAGATGAGGACGACGAAGACGAGGACGAAGAAGAGGAAGAAGACGAAGAACTCTTTGAAGATCAAGAAGAAGATGCACATCGGTAATAAGCACTAATTGGTGGGCACGCTAAACGCTTTGCCCACCCTACCTGTAGGCACCCTACACACCAAACTTCGTATCAGATCCCAATAAAACGTTTCAGCGCCATCCAAGCGCTTTTTTTGGCTTCAGGGTTTGCACTCATATCAAATAAAGTAGGAATCACCACAAAAGCGGGATGGGCAAGATTTAATCTTTTGGCTAAATCTTCGCCGAAAATAATCACTTTTTGTGATTTGCTCATGCTTTGCCGGGAAGGTGGATTTTGAATTTCAGCTATACCATTCCAACCAATTGCAAGCAGCAACCTTTCAAGCAACTGATCTTTAGCTTCATCTCGCTGCTCGTCCAAAATCACAAGATAAGGTTTTGTTTGTTCATTGTCCCTTGGCAGCCATTGCGTGATCCCCATCTGCGACAAACAATAATCGTGCAAATTCATTTACTCGCCACCAGATGATTTATGAGCCCCTTTGGTACGCCATGATAAATATAATCTTTGTAAAGCAAGCACGGGCCCAGAGGCAACATAGAGGAAAAACACCAATAACAATATAAGCGGCGGATCAATCGAGATAGCCACAAACCCAAGCAATACCGCTAAAACGGCAACAAAAGGCACTCGTCCTTTAAGATCAATATCTTTAAAACTATAATACTTAAAATTACTTACCATTAAGGCGCCAATAACTAAGGTAGCAATGGCGGCAACAATGACCCAGGCACGGTTCCCAGGCACACCATAATCATGCGCAACCCATACCATCGCTGCCATAAGTGCTGCCGCAGACGGACAAGGTAGCCCTTGAAACCAGCGCTTGTCATCTTTACCTAAACGAGAGTTAAAGCGTGCTAAACGAAGTGCCGTTGTTGCAGCATAAAAAAAGGAAACTAACCAACCTGCTTTACCTAAGGTAGATAGTCCCCAACTATAAGCAACCAAAGAAGGGGCAATACCAAAGGAAACAATATCAGATAAGCTATCATACTCAGCGCCAAAAGCACTTTGCGTATTGGTAAGGCGTGCGACGCGACCATCAATTCCATCCATAATCATGGCTACAAATATCGCAATAGCGGCTTGTTCAAAGTTGCCGCGCATAGCCGCCACAATGGCATAAAATCCTGCAAATAAAGCACTTGTGGTGAATAAATTAGGTAATAAATAGATCCCTTTACTGCGCTGTATTTCAGTGGGCTCAGGTTCTTTATGTGAAGGCACCATCAATAGGATCTCACTTTTACTGAATATAAATATAGCTAAACATATCATTTAAGTGTCAGTTACCTGCCCGGGAACAGGCCGGGCATGAATACGTTTATACTACTATATAAGTAGTGTCGCCCAGTATACCCCTAAACAGCGAAAAACGTTAACGAATGCCAAAACCAAAGACCCCAAAAATTATGATAGAAGGCGTTACCCTTGAGGGTAAAACGTTTCGTCCTTCCGATTGGGCAGAGCGTGTTTGTGGCAATTTGTCCACGTTTAAAAACCAACGAATTTATTATTCTCCCCTTTTGCGCCCCTCCTTTATTCGGGGACACCGTTGTGTTGTGGTTGATACCGCATTAAAAGATCTTCATCCTGAACTATATAAACATATTATTGACTTTGCCCATGCCAACCGTTTAGTTATTTTAAAAGAAGAAGATGTTTTGCAAGAACCTGAACATAAGGCGAAAAAAGATGAAAACTAACCTTATTTTAGTATGCAGTTGTGCTTTAGCATCAACCCTTTGTTTTGCTGAAATTAAAGAAGAACCTGCAAAAGAGGTGCTTGATCCTAAAATAGTTGAAGCTATGAAAATTAACTGCGAAACCGCTAAGGCGCATTTACAAGATATAGAATCAAAACCCCGAATTCGCCTAAAGGACAAGGATGGAAATGTGGTGTTTTTAACTGATGAGCAACGCACTCAGGAAATTGTAAAAACGAAAGCTGCGGTTGATCAATATTGTCAGCAAAAATAAATGTATAACATTCAAATGCTCAAAAGATATATTCTCTGTTTTAACAGCTGAATATACTTTTCTTTCAACTTTGGATTTAAGAAGCAAATTTCAAGAAAATTAAACCAGGTTTTCTTTGCTTGTGATAGCTTTTGCAACTGCTCATCAACAATAGGTTTGCTCAGTTTAAGTGTTTGAAATGCGAAATAATCAACGAGATCTTTACGGTTTAAGTTTTGCTTTTTTACATTTAACTTTAACGCTATTTATTCTTTTGATTTTTTAAG
>CAZHSJ010000021.1:0-20120 GCA_964535225.1 Uncultured Candidatus Berkiella sp.
ACGAAGACTTTGCCCGACCTACTTCAGACGGCAACAGCTTGTGTGCCTGCTTAACTACAATTTTTGAAATATCATTTTGCGTCATCAATCTAATGACAGCCTGTAGATCCTATTTTATCTGCCTGTCAATTCTTTTCTCTAGATAACACATGATATGATCAGGGCCATAAGGTTTGAGTTCAAAAAGTGGTTTAAAGCCATTATGTTCATAGAATTGATAGGTTTTTAAATAATAAGGATCATTATGCTTTTGGCTTAATGTTTCTACCGTCATCGTGTAAATTTTATTCGAAAAGCAGTAGTTTTGCGCATATTCCAATAATAAAGCGCCAATCCCTTGATGATGATAGGCTTTATCTACTGCCATCCAATAAATATTGGCGTTATTTGGAAAAGGAAATTCAAGCACAATTAAACCAACGATATGGTTATCCAATTTTGCGCCAAATGAAGTGCGCTCTAAACATCCCTTAGCATAGCGCTCGTTTGCATCATAGATCCCAAACCATTCTGGCAATCCTGCAGTTAGTTGCCGACATATTTTCTCGGCAACCACAGGATCTATCTTTTGAATGTCCACATTTATATTCAACAATCACCTAATCATTTATTATCTAGGACTTGAACGCTTTAACAACGCTATTTACATGGCCATCAATATCACCATCATCAGAACTCAATGAAAAGCGCGCAACTTGTTCATAAAAAGCATCCCGCTCAGTACGCAATGTGTTGAGAAACGCACTGTAATCATTAACCTTAGCTAATGGTCGGTTGTGCGAAATTCTTTCTAATTGAATCTTAGGACTTACTTGTAGGTAAACGGTAAACTCAGCCGATAATAAATCTCGATTGTTACTGTCACATACAATACTATCGTCAGTCGTCACGACAATATTATCTTGATTTGCAAGGTTAGATAAAATATCAGTCTGCGTTTTATGAAATGCTTTCTCTCCCTGTTCACCTAAAATCTCTTTTAAGGGACGCCCAACTGAGGGGGCCAAACTAAAATCTGCATCAACATATTTCCAACCCAACTTTTTTGCAATCGCTTGAGCGAACACACCTTTACCAGCACCACTATGCCCAACAATAAATATTCGTTTAGATTTACTCATTTTAAAATGTCCTCCAAGATAGTTAATTTAACAAACATTACAGAAGGTGGGGGCTAAATTCAAATATACGACAGATTTTAGATACAATCAGACGAATGGAGTGACCAATGCTCCTAAAGGAAATGTAGCTATGCTGCCATTCTACTTCATACCCGGCATAAACATGTTAGTATACATTCTTATTTAATTGGAAATGCTTTTATAAAGTCATAGTTGAAAGAGTATATTTTCTCATTTTTGCCATTCCAAGAACCATTTTTTAGTGTAAATCCAATCACGTTTAGAGCCCTGCATAACCGTAGCAACGGCATTATAGATTTATAATTTGGAACGGGACGAACACTTGAATATCCATTCAAAAAGGCATTTTTGTCCTCAGAACTGATTTGCCACTCTCCATGCTCAATTGGGCAAAAATCCTCTTCCGCGAATCCTCCTCGAGCTGCAGACCAATCGATAATACCTTGAAGCTTGTTGTCCTTAACAATTAAATTACCAAGTCGAAAATCCCGATGGGTAAAACAGGGGCCATCTACTGCTCTTAAAAGATGTTGATGAGCACTATAATATTGATAGCATTTATCACTTAGTTGTTTGGGTAGATGAACGTTGCATTCATGAAATACTTCTTCAAATTTAATGGCGAAATACTGCAAAGGATCTACTTCTAATTCATTAGACCTTGTAAGATCTCCATATCCGGTAGCCTTGTGCTGATGAATGCACGCAAGTTGGCGACCTATTTCGTAAATCAGAGAATGAGTAAAATCTTCCTTTTGCAATAAATTACCTGAATAATGTTCCATCAAAATGGCACCATTGATCTCATTCTCTGGTGGTAATTCCTGAAATACTCTTGGTACAGGTAAATTAACTAGATTTTTCAAAAAATAGATCTCATTGAAATAATCAACTGGTTTCTGGCAGACTTTTAATATTCTTTTCTTGCCTGATGGTAGGATTACTTGATAAACAGTAGCAACAATACCCTCTTCATGATCAATGCGAGAAAATGTCGCATATTGAAGCCCTAAACGTTGCTGATACAGTTTAATTAAGCTATCCATTCAAAATTCATCTTAATTCAATTTCTGTGCAATCCAAACTAAATGTTCAGGTTGATCGCTCTCTTTCAATATAATTTTAAAGTTATGGTGTTTAAGATATTTTTCATATTCTGATGGATCTAAACTATAATAGTGTAATTCTTGATCCAACATGTCTGAACTTGTCGCTTCATAGGCAGCATCTCCTGAGGTGAATTCTAAAATACCATTTGGTTTTAGCCACTTCGAAAAACGATGTATCATTATCTCATGTTCCTGCTTTGGTATATGAAACAGGCACCACCATTCAACTACTGCATCGAATTTTTCAGTCAATGTAACAGATCGAACATCACCCAAAATACCTTTCATTTTTGGACACTTTTCTTGAGCAATATCCAACAATTTTTGAGAACCATCAATACCCGTTACTACAAACCCCTTTTCTATTAAATATGAAGCAATTGGGTATCCAGAACCACAACCCACATCAAGAATGCTTGATTGATTTGGGATCAGTTTTATCAATTCATCAAGGTATTTTTGCTCCTTATAAAAAGAGTCTCGCATTCTTGCAAATCCCTCGGCAATCGAATCATATTTTTTACCTTGATTGTCCATTAAAATTTCCTAGTCGTCTTCATCATAGGGGTTAAAGGGATTAAATTTTGGCCCCATGCTTAACCTTGGAGCTGAAATCCGGCTCCTGATCCTATCACCCTGAGCAAATTTACCTCTAGCATCCAAACAAGATTGCAGACCTTCTGAAGGACAATCATAGAGTAGGTATAAAAAATAACGATAAATTTCTCTTGATTCTTCGTAATCCGGCCAGTATGTGTTAACTGAGAAATAGGCTTCTTTAAATTTACTTCGTTTCTTTAGCCAAAGCTCAAGTAAACACAGCTCCAGCTCAATTGGACCAATACAGTAACTTTCGATATCAACCAACGAGGACAAATGACCATTGTCCTCCAAAAATTGGCTGGGCCATAAATCAAGCATAATCAAACTAGCCACTTTAGGTGGCTCCATGCTACGTGCTCTAGATAAGTAATAAGGTAACATTTTTTGAACTAATGGATCATTTTGCGCTCTTTTCATGCTTGCAAGCACTTGTATTGTTGATGCTAATTTTCTTGGGAATTCTGAGATAGGGTATCCCTGTTTATCTAGATTGCCAACAAAAGAAAAAGTCTGCTTGTGAATATTGCCTAATAGGGCTCCCAATTGTAGGGCCACCTCTGAGCTTTTCGTAAGCAAATCTGCAATTTCACTATCACCTAAAATGGGGTTACCAGGCATCATTTCTAAAACGATGTAAGGCTTTTTGAGTGGATTATTTAAATCACTTTCTGATCTGTACACTTTAGGCGCGGGAATAAGTCCAAACTGATTAATATGGTTGCTTAAATTATCTTGATTATTAATTGATACCTCATGTGTGGCACCAAATAACATGTGCAAACCCTTCCAGAAAGCGCCGTGCATATCAACATCTTTAACAACTTTAACGATGTATTTGCCTTTAGCTGTTTTTACAGCATATATTTCATTTGTGCTATCATGCCCAGGAACGATTTTACGGGCCTCTATCAATTTGGTATCAAAAATTAATTGCAGTCTTTCAATTAGTTTGTCGATCATAATGAACCAGAATTATGTTATATCCCCACGTTACCAAACAATTCTAACTTTTACTGATTATTTACGAACAAATCATCTAAAGTAACAACCCCATCAATCATATATAATCACCCAACTAATAATTATGCTTCAACCTTGGAAGGAAACTGATAAGTGAAGGATAGTGCAATTTACCTGCTTTATCCTTCACTTTGGAATGGGTTTAGAAAGTGAAGGATAATGTGGAATACATATAAATCATTAAATAACAAAGCGTTAGGTAACAATATCCAGTGAACATTAAATCGTAGATTAAATATAACTAATAAGTGCATAATCACATAATTGAAAAGCGACAAGCTAAAACGGATCAAGTCATCTTTTACCAGCATGTCATGCTATAACCTTTAAGAAAATGGTGAATGGAAAGTAGCAACCCCATCCCGGCAATATCAAGCAAAAAATCACAAGCCGACTACGCTAAAGTATCCAGCGGAACATAAGACTTGCTCGTTTGTGAATAAGTAAATATTTGCCCCATCTTAATATCAAAAAACCACAGATGGATTAAGAGCTCCTTTTTATTCACACTGTCATTTAACCACGGAAAGGTAAGACAATTTTGGTAGGATTGGTTAAGGGCTAATTTAGCGTACTCATCACAATCATGTTTCTTTGCTTGTGGTGAATTCACAATCGAAACCCAATTAGAAATAAAATCATTTTTAGCATCTGAATTGAGCAAGGTTTGAATGCCACCACATTGACTATGACCTAGTAAAATTAAATGCTTTACCTTTAAAAAGGAAACGCCAAATTCCAGCGCCGCGCTGGTACCATGATGGGCTTCATCTTTTTCATAAGGGGGTACAATGTTTCCTACATTACGCACCACAAAAAGATCGCCCGGATCGCATTGCAAAATAAGCGCCGGATCAACGCGCGAATCGCAACACGCAACAATCATCACTTTGGGGTGCTGGCCATAATGCGATAAATAATGCATAACCGATTTATCACCATGGGCATACTTTTCTCTAAAGCTTAAATAGCCCTCAAGCATCTTTTTAAAACTATTTTCCATTCCAACCTCTGCCAATTTTTGGCTAACAAAGTAAACTGTTTAGGCAAGGAATGCAATCATTTTATAATTTAACTAACTATTATGTTGGCAACGATGAAAGAAATTATTAACCGGCTATTACCTGAGTACAAAAAAATACGACACCAACTCCACCAATATCCTGAATTGCGCTATGAGGAAGTTAACACTGCTCATTTAATAGCACAAACGTTAAGGAACATTGGATTAACCCCTCAAATGAAAGTGGGTAAGACCGGGGTGGTTGCTGTATTGGACAGCGGCAAAAGCGGAAAAACCATTGCGCTACGTGCCGATATGGATGCCTTACCCATCGTTGAAGAAACTCACATTGCTTATCGCTCACGCAACGAGGGCGTAATGCATGCCTGTGGCCACGATGGCCATGTCGCTACCTTACTCGCTTGTGCCCATGTACTTTATGAAATGCGCCATACCCTAAAGGGAAAGATTAAATTTATTTTTCAACCCGCTGAAGAAGGGGGCGCAGGTGCATTGGCCATGATCAACGATGGTGTGCTAGAGAACCCCACCGTTGATGCTATTTTTGGGTATCATAATTATCCCGGCATAAGTGTGGGCAAAATTCAAGCAAAAAGTGGTTGTACCATGTATGGTAATATAGAATTTGCGATACAAGTGCACGGTAAAGGTGGCCATGCGGCCATGCCAGAATGGGCGATTAATCCCATCACGATAAGCGCCGAGCTGATTAATGAACTCAATAGTGCCGCACAAAAATTATCCGAACAAGAAGAATTAACGGTGCTCAGTATTACTAATATCCATAGCGGCAAAGCGACCAATGTTATTCCAGAAATGGCAATCATAAAAGGAACCATTCGCGCTCCTTCTGAAAAAGCAAGCGAAAAAGCGCAAAAAATATTGATGGAGCACCTTACTAAAGTGAATGACAAATACCAAACACAATCCACAATAACATTCGATGGAATTTACCCAGCCACCATTAACAGCGACCTTGAAACAGCATTTGTGCTTGATTTAGCCAAATCCTTATTTGGCGAAAACCAGGTGGTAATTAAACCCAAAAGCTCCCGCGCTTCTGAAGACTTTTCTTTTTTCTTACAAAATGTGCCTGGATGTTATTTCTTTATCGGTAACGGCGAAAATAGTGCCTCTTGCCATAATCCAACTTATAATTTTAATGATGCGATTTTACCTGTTGCGATTGAAATGCTTTGTAATATCGCGCTCAAGGCTACCTAAGGTTACTCTCCTACTGCCTGCGCTTTAGCCAAGAACGGCGGGCGCGCCAACCAAATTAAAGTAAAAAGAAAAATAAAGATAATTCCTGATCCAAAAAAGATATCATTCGTCGCCATCATATATGATTGATTGGTGATTTCATTTGCAATTTCTGCAAAGCTTGATTTTAAAGAGAAACCAGCACCGCTTAAACGCTCAAGCGTGTCCTTCATTTGAGGATTATATAACATTAAATTTTGTACTAAGTTGCTTTGATGAACAGCTTCACGATGATCCCAAAAAGTAACCGTGATACTGGTGCCAAAACTCCCCGCCAAGATCCGCGTAAAATTAGAAAGGCCCGCCGCGCTTGCCAGTCGCTCTTTTGGCAACCCAGACATTAATATTGCTAAGCAGGGAATAAAAAAGCATGGGATCCCTATGCCCTGAACAAAACGGGCAAATGCTACATTACCCAAAGTAACATCTGTATTAAAATGCGCTATCCAAAAGGAGCAATACGCAAAGGTGAGAAAACCAAAGCTCACCACCATGCGTAAATCAATTTTATGCATCACGCGCCCCAATAGGGGAGATAATATTAGCGGTAAAATACCTATGGGTGCGGTGGCAAGTCCTGCCAGAGTTGCTGTGTAATTCATTTGTGTTTGCAACCATAAAGGTAAAATAACCACGCTACCAAAAAAACACATGTACCCCAGACTTACCGCTGCCGTACCCACCGTAAAGTTTCTAATTTTGAACAAGCTTAAATCAACAATAGGGTGTTTTTCCGTTAACTCCCAAATCACAAAAGCACTTAAACAAAGCGTAGAGATAAAGGTTAATGTAATAATGAAGGTTGAATGAAACCAGTCTAGATCTTTGCCCTTATCTAATAAAATTTGCAAGCAGGCTATCCCGGTGGCAAGTAATATTAACCCAACATAATCAATGGGTTTTTTCACCGTTGGGGTATCTCTTTTACTTAATATTTTCCACGTAAAATAGGCTGAAAAGACCCCCACGGGGAGATTAATATAAAAGATCCAAGGCCATGAATAAATGTCGGTGATATAGCCGCCCATGATGGGGCCTAAAACAGGTGCGGCCACCGCAACCATGGACCATAAACTGGTCGCTAACCCTTTTTTGCTTTCTGGGTAGTTAGCAAGTAATAAGCTTTGTGATAAGGGTATCATCGGCCCTGCTACAAGTCCTTGCAATACTCTGCAAACTATCAACATGGGTAAGCTATTTGAAAGTCCACATAAAACAGAAGTAATACTAAATAAGATGGTGCAAACGACATATAATTTTACTTCTCCAAACCGGCTCGCTAACCAGCCGGTTAATGGCAACACAATTGCCAGGCTCACGGCAAAGGAGGTAATAACCCACGTACCTTCATTAGCACTCACCCCAACATCCCCCGCAATCGTGGGTATAGCCACATTGGCTATGGCGGTATCAAGGACGTTCATAAAAATTCCCAAGCTGACCGAAATGGTGAGCAGAACCAGTTGAAACCCTTTAATCTGTGCCATGTTGATTATATCTTATTGAATAACAAAGGAAGTTTGGATATTTGATTTTAAAATTTCTTCTATGAGGGTGTCTGCTTCCTTTAATTTTTGATCTTCTGAATAGGATTCGTAAATAACATGTGGAGATGAAACGGAAGTTAAAGCACTACCTGAACGATCGTGCGTGTTAATAGTCACTGTGGTGGATAACCCTATTCTCAAGGGATATTGTTTTATCAAACTATCATTAATTTCAATTCTAACCGGTAAACGTTGCACAATTTTAATCCAATTTCCCGTTGCATTTTGGGGAGGGAGTAGATCAAAGGTGCTCCCTGTGCCAGGACTTAATCCTTTGACAATACCTTTGTATTTAACTTTGCTTCCGTAGATATCAGAGGTGATCGTTACCCCTTGGCCAATTCTTAAATCTTTTAATTGTGATTCTTTAAAATTGGCATCAATCCAAATTTTATCTAATGGTACTAATACCATTAACACGCTATTGGTATTAACCCTTTCACCCACTTGAACAGAACGTTTAGCAATATATCCTGACGTGGGCGCGTAAATAGTCGTGCGAACCCAATTAAGATAGGCATCTCTTAATTTTATGGTGGCACTTGTAATTTGTGGGTGCTGTTTAAGCTCTGTCCCTCCCACTAAATTAAGGGCTTGCGCCAACCTTTGCTCTGCTAAAGCCAACGCATCATTGGCACTTTTTGCAGCAATTTGAGCATGTTCTAGATCTTCAGCGGAAATGGTTTTGTTAACACTTAACCCTTCTCTGCGTTTCATATCCTGATTTGCTTTATCAAGATTGTCTTTTGCAACATCAACAGCTGCACGTAATGCTTTCGCATTAGTATACATTTCGCTCACTTTGCGCGCCGTTAAGGCAAGCTCTGCTTTAGCACTATTGAGCGCAATTTTCGCATCAATTTCATCTAGAGAAATTAATTTTTGCCCTTTCTCAATGGCCTGTGTTTCATCGGCATATATTTTAGTCACATTGCCTGAAATCTGCGACATGACTTGTACCGTATTTCCTTTAACATAAGCATCGTCCGTACTCACTTGAAATCGACCAATCCAAAACCAATAGGCAAAACCTAGGAAGGCTATTATTGTAAAAACCACAGCAAGCAACATGAGCCAACGACGGCGGTTATGCTGCATGGAGAAAGTTTGAAGCGTAGTATTTTGCGACACTGTGTAAATCATCCCCTGAATAAACAACCAGCAAAATCAAAAAATCCTCATTTTGCTGTTAGCTTATCGGCAATCGGTTTTTCTATTGCAGTCTTGTGTGCTACTTTTTTAAATAGAAGCGAAAGGATTTGGAGATGAGCGTGAAAAGGATAGCCACGAGCGTGATAGCACTTTGCCTTGCAGGGTGTAGCAATGTCACGATAAACGATATGCTTGCGACCAAGCAAGATCTCTCTCCCTACCGAAACATGGTCGATAGGTATGGTTATCACTACTATAGGGGCTCTGTCGACAAAGACAGACGCTACCAGCCCATGTATTACAACAATTCAGGTTACTTTACCCCAGTTAGTCCCAAAGAGGGGCGATATATCTACAATCACGCCTATGAGAACTATAACAATGGGTACTATAAGGGCGGGTTTTATGGCAACGAGTACTATCATAATGGCTTTTTCAATAATGGCCACTACAATCAAGGAAAATGCCGCGGCAAGGACTGTTATCCTCGTTGGATGAAATAGTCACCGCGTAACTGCACTTCATCGTTAAGTTTAACTGGCCTATCTGTTTTTACTACACTGCCTTGCCAGAAGTTGCTAGCATGCGCCCACTTTTAAGCACTTCGACTTGAGTTTGCTCATGACAAATTATGCTATTGAACATATGATTAATTATTTAGTTGAGCAACGCTCTTTTGCTCTGGGTTACCCTATGGAGGCTCACGCTATTGCCAAAAGAAGTGACTATTTTCTCACCTCTTGCCTTGGCAACACGCTCAAAATGATTGCGATTATCGACTGCAATACCCCTTCTTGCAAACGCATTATTTTTACCGAAGATGAACTCAACACCTTAAGGTTATCTTTAAGAGAATTTAGCTATTTTGCCTACGGTAAAAGACTCGATTCAAGCATTGAGATTTGGTATATCGGCAATAATGCCAGCCAAATTCTGAAAGAGCCTCATATTCATCTAACGAATGTTACCAAATACCGGTTCTGGGTAAGTTCTTGGACCTTTGATGTTAAATCCAAAGCCGTTTCTTGTAACAGTTTATCCCTTAGAAATTGGTTGCGCAAACGCGTATTATCAAGGGTGTTTCAGAAAACATTTTCTGTGAAAACCACCAACATAAAGCACGGCGTTTTCTGTGCAAAGTTAGATCATACTAGGGCATCTTTAAGCAGTTAGAATTACTGAGGAGCATGCTGCCTTTTTAGGCGATCAGTTTGGGTTGAAACTGTTTGAATGTTAGTGAGCAGTGCTTGTATCTGAGGGTTGACGTTCATTGCCATTGCTGCCCCTGCTACAGCTTGATATTCACCGGCAATCGCTGCTCGTGCCTCATTTGCCTGAGCAATGGTCTGTGCCGCCATTGCCCCGCACTGAGCAATACCGGCTTCACATGCCGCTTTTGCGTCATCACAAGCCTTTAAATGCAGGGCTTCAGTTTTGTTAAAATCGGGATTTTCATTTAAAGCTTTGTGCACCATGGCGGCCATTTCAACCACACCCGCTGAAGCAGGATCTATCTTTTCGCGTTGTTCCTCTTCATACGTTTTTAAGCTTTCAATTTTCGCGAGATTAAGTCTAAATTTTTCTTCTAATGAATTTACTTCTTCTTGTAACTTGTTTCTATTTTGATTGACCACTTTAGTTTCTGCTCTTAGCTCATCCAGCTTGCCCTGCATTCTTTGAAGCAACGCCTCTTTTGCCTTTATAAATATTTCATTTTTGCCATCAGGATCGCTTAGTGCCTGTGCAATTTGAATTTCTACTTGTTCAATCTTGTTTCGTAAGTTTTCCTTCTTTTCTCTTAATTGATCTTTCTTTAAATTGTTTTCAATGAGTAGGCGGGTTTTATTGTCAATATTACCAACCAAGAGATCACCTCTATAACCAAGATTTCTAAAATGTTGGTCTACTGTAATTGGTCCAAACTGCACCGGTTCTTCTTCTATTTCTTCTGGGGAATTATTCGCTTCATCTGTATTAGCTGCATTGCCTTCCTTGTTATCATCACTGTCGCTGGCCATTTCTAAATCATTCATGATGTCGTCAATTTCCTTGACCTCACTATCCAATCCATCGCCTTCATCTGATAATGAAGTGGTTTCATCATCAGGCTGCTCTACGGTAGCACCAATAGGGGGAACAGGTTCATCGTCCTTGAATAAAGCGGCTAGATCTGCATGGCTTTTCTTAAACAAACTGGCAACACTGCTACTGACTTCTTCTTTGCTCGGGATATTTTTTTGGGTTACCATGCCTTTCATCACCGACAAGATATCTTTAGCTGAAGATGTTTTGGTGAGTTTTTTCGCCTCATCTACAACGGTTTCCATCTCATTTATATTTTGCTTGGCTACTTCATGTTGTGATTCCAGCTGTGCTTGTTGCGCCTTTACTTTGGTTATCTCTTGATGCAAAGGAACAACATTATCATTAAAAATCTTACCCATCTCCGTTTTTTTGGATTTTTTCTCTTCTTCGGTAAATCTTGGATCAATTTCAAAAATATTTTTACCATTAACTTTATATTCAGGCTTGTCGAACAAGGTAGTTAATTTATTTCCTAAATTATGGTAAATTTCTTCTTTTTGCTTTTCAATTCTTCCTATCTGTTGTTGTAAAAATTGAATTTGCTTAAAATTATCTTCAAGTGATTTAATAACCGAGGCATCTAATTCCTGAATTGAATTATACAATTGTTGTAACAATGCTTCTTTCTCTTTCAAATAAGCTTCATCTTGAAGTTGAAGCTCATCGGCCACATTGGCTCTTAAACGTTCAATGTGTTCTAATCGCGCCTTTCTAGCCTTTTGATGACCAATAAAAATTTTTAATGCTTCTTCTTTAAGTAATTCAATCAGTTTTCTGTCAATGTTAGCAGCAAGCTGCAAATCTAAAATTTGCTTGTCATACTCTACCTTATTGATTAAAGAGGTTATCTCGGCGCTTTTTCCTGCTTTAGGAAAGTGTGCTAGTAACTGCTTCATTTGAGGATCTGTTAACAAAAGCGACTTAGTAAATCCCTGTTTGCCAAATTCACTTAAGCTAGAATGAGCAAGCGTTAACTCCCTTGGTATTGCGAAGGCATTTAAACTATACCCCAAGGTTACTGAGGGGGATCTTGCATCTCTTATTGGCATTGGGACACCCAAAACTAACGCTCTTGTTTGTGGGACTATTTTCACCTTTATAAAGTTCAAAACCTTGAATATGCTCCTATTTTTGGTTATTGACCTAAAAATGGCTTGCTAGACAAAGATTTTGTAATGGTGTAGATTTGCCCCAAATCATTTTTAACCGTTCTTTTTTACCCTTTTTAATTTACACCGAATACCCTTTAAATGAGGAGTTTTTATCATGAAAGCTGTAACTACACTACTTTGCGCGCTACCCTTGGCGTTTTTAGTTGGTTGTACCAACATGACCCCTGAAGAACAGGCCGTATTAAGTGGCTCTACTCTGGGTGCAGTGGGCGGCGCGGCTTTAGGTTCGCTTTCTGGTCACGCTGGCGAAGGCGCACTTATTGGCGCAGGCATCGGTGCGATGGGCGGTGCTATGCAAAGCACTAACCAACAACCTCGTACGGTAGTAAGAAATCGTCCCGCTCGAGAAGTGTATGAAGAGGAAGTTTGTTATGATGATGTGTGTGAAATAACCGAATACTACTACGATTAATCTTCCTATTTTAATTTTATACTGCGTTGCCTGCTCTCACTCACCCCAGTCATGGACCAAAGCGTCCATTCCTGGGGATTCCTTCGTTTGTCGCCTTGTCTAAAATTAAAATAGTTAGATTAAACCACCTATTTTAATTTTATACTTCGCTTGCCTGCTCTCAGTCCCCAGCCTGCCCTGCGAAGCCTCAAAGCGTAACAGTGCCCAGAGCTCCTCATAACACATTGAATTCATTAGATTTTTATTTAGTTGAATTGACAATTTACATAAAATGAAAAGAACAACGCATAGATTCATTTCATGTTTACAATTATCGTCACATTGAAAAGATAATAGCCAAAATGGTAGAGCAGTAGATAATCATTCCCTCATCATTGCGCCAAGATTTTCCCCTGAAAGTTCTACCCCTGTAATGACTCCCTTAATGATGATCATGATTGCATCCTGGCCCATGTACATGTCCATGATCATGGCTGTGATGGTGCCCACTTGCTTTCATCTTATTATATTTGGCTAAAAAGCGCGTACGCTTAAGTTCAGATAAATTATCTATTAGCAGTTTACCTTGCAAAGAATCCACCTTTTGTTGCAAACAGCACGCTAAGAGTCCTTCAAAGCCCTCTGTTTTAACATTCCCTTTTTCATCACAATACTCTAGCTCTATTTTTAGCGCCCGCTTAACACGAATATACACCCCAGGAAAAGATAAATTGTCTTCTTCAGATTCTACTTCACCTGTACGAGAAATAATTTTAGGGTTAATAAAAATCATGGGTTGGTTTTGATCGGGAGAAATATCAATCACAATAATTTGTGATAAAAGACCCACTTGCGTGGCAGCCAAGCCCCAACCGTGCGCTGAATATAAGGCGCCAAACAACGCACCTATCGTTTGCTGTAGGTGTTCATCAAACGTGGTGATAGGTTGCGCTTTATTTTTTAAATCCGGATGGGGGTAGCGTCTTATTTTCAGTTCACTCATGATTTTGGCTCTTTATGGATTTACTAGCGCCAATCATACACAAATCCTGGGTTAAAATTAACCCAATAATATGGAAAGCAGACTAGCATTGGTACATAGCGTGTAGCTACGACGGTTAAGACTAATAAAAAACTCATTTCTGCCGAAAACCCCATAGAGTAAGAGGGTTTTCACATGATTTATAAAAACATTCTCGTGGCGGTGGATGATAGCAACACGTCTAAACTCGCCATTAACGAGGCCAAGCGTTTTGCGAAAGCATCGAATGAGGTCTTTTTGCGATTTTTGCATATTGGAAATGAATTTTTCATTGATTACGATGGCAAAGCTATCTACCCCAAAGAAACCCAGGAAGAGTTTAAAGATGCCCAATTAGCTCTGTTGCAAAATATTGTTATCGATATGCGAGATTCGCATATTAGCCGCTTTGAAACAAGATTAATTGAAGCAAGCACCCAAGCAAGAATAGCTGAACAAATTGTGCAAGAAGCCAAGAGCTGGCCAGCAGATCTCTTGATTTTAGGAACTCACGGTAGACAAGGTTTCCATCACTTTATGCTTGGTAGCGTGGCAGAAGGCGTTGTTCGGATCTCTCCCATTCCCGTGCTACTGATCAGAGGCACTTAGCCTCTATACCTAACCGAAACGGTCAAGTTAAACCTTGCGACAGGTTCATCCCCACTGATTGAGGGAGTGGTTGCCGTAACTGCAACCGTCACACTTTCCCTTTCTTTTGACAGCATTGTTTTTTTAACAATTTCTTGCACTTTCTCGCCGTCTAAACAGGTAAAAAGCACATTTGCTTCTGGGCGCTTTAAAAACTCACCTTGAATGTCTTTAAACGCAAAAGAGATTTTACGCAAATCACCACCAATGACATTCATCACTTGAATGCCACCTGCAATATCTGCCCCCACGCACAGTGCACCAACATACATCGAATTTAAGTGGTTTTTACTCCGCCGCTTAAGCGGAATCATGATTTTAGCTTCTTGGTTAGTCAAGCTCACAACACGTGGTCTTAACCAAAATATCATCGGTACTTTAAAAAAACCGAATAGCCAGAGTTGAAATGTTCTTTTCCATAAAGTTTTCATTGTTCCCTCAAAATGGTTAATCGACAATTACGGCAGCTCTCTTTGCCTCAAGATAGCACCCTTCTCCTGTGGGTTACTAGCTTACTCTTTTCTTAACTTTCCTCATCCCTTCAAAAATGGGATCTGAGATATGTGCAGGAAAATTAGATGGTAGCAACTGTGTTACTTTGCTTATCACCTCTTCCATTTTATCGAATATTTCATCAATAATGGCTTGCATGTTTTCTTGTGGAAATTTGCATTTATCTGCCATCGACAACCAATGCCTCAATTGAATATTATACCAATGATAATGCGTGTTTTTTCCCTTAAGTGCCATTCCCATTTTTAATTCTTTCCATTCCAATTGGCGCTTAGCTGCGACTGGATATGCAGACATGACATCATAAAGTGGTGAGAGATGATAGCGCCCCCCAGCTTCTATCATTATACTAAAATTCTTTGCGTGCCCATCGATTGCCCCCAAAATCCAAAAAAGAAAAACCGATTTCATAAATTGCTGGCGATCCGCCAACACATTGTTTGAACCTTCTAATACTTTCATCACTTGAGCTATCCCAGGCCCACCATCTGATTCGTATTTCAAACTTGATGGCACTCCCAAAACTTGGCATAAATCTTCTTGAGGTAAGCGAAAAAGCCACTGTTTCTTTGGCGCCCAATTTCTATCAAATCTTTTCACAACGAGCGTTTTAACATCGTGGAAATATTGAATAGCAGCTTCATTTGCTGGCAAATCATACATCGATAATATTTTTAAACACAGCCATTCATTTTCTACACTTTCATTTAAATCAATATTAGCGTGCTTAATATAACCAATTGGCAGCTTAATAATGTGGCTTGTAGGAGTATGCTTTTGTGGTAAATACCATTGGTTTTTATACCATAATAATGCTGTTTTTTCCTGGGCGCCAGCAATAGAAATGCAGAAATTAGAGTTAACATCCATACCAAGCGGTGCACTTTGGTAATTCTTAAGAAGTTTTGCAATAGTTTCATCATCTATTTTGCTTGCCTGTATATTCTCAATGTCTATTTCTTCTGGCTTTCTTAAAAATTGTAAGGCGCCAACGCAGTCTGCCCCAATATAGGATAACAGTTCGAAACATTCATTTGTCCGAGCCTGAAATCGCGCTTGAATGCGTTTTCGAATTGAAACATTGTCAGGTAATAAATTATCAAAATAGTTATAAACGATATCGCCACTAAAGGAAGATTCTCTTAATGGCATCGATAGACTAATAGGCCTGGCATTTTCATCTTGTAGCCATTCTTTTACATAGGTAAATTTCAGGTCATTGGATAGTTGCTGCAATATCCCAACTTGGATACCATTCATATAAAGATAGAGCTCATTTGTTTTTGCAGCCATCACCAATTATTCTTCTTTTTTTTAGCTGGTTCATCTTTTGAGCGAATAATCATTTCTAAGTCTAGCGCCGCTAATAACCGAAACAACGTATCAATTCGGGTGCCTAACGCACCACTCTCTATACTCGATACTGTTGTTTGCTTAAGTTTAAAAGATTTACCCGCGTCCTGTTGATTCAGCTTTTTTGCTTTTCGCTGCCGCTGTATTGCTTGTCCTAAAGTTTTGGGCGAATATACAAATTGTTCCATATTGTTCCTCAACCTATTTTGAGTTTTATACCCCTTAGGGGATAAAGTACTTTCTATCCCTGTACAGGGATATTACCAATATTATCCCCTATAGAGGATAAAATCAAGAATATCCCCTATAGGGGATAATGTTAGATTTTAAGGTAACAAATTGATTTCACTGGTTAAAATGGGATTTAAAGGGCTGAAACATGAATAAATATGCCTTTCCACAGGGAAAAAGCGACGGCGATAGGTTAGATATTCAGCATGCCTGCTACCGTAGGGCAATCACAATGGCCTTAAAGGAACTGAACCTCAGTTATGGCCAAACCGTGATTGATGCCGGATGTGGCTCCGGCATCATGACAGAATGGCTCTCTCATCAAGTTGGCCCCAAAGGCAAAGTCTTTGCCATAGATAATGATCCTGGCAAACTCGCTTTATGCAAAGAGCGACTTTCCATGAATGGCATTAACAATGTCGAGTATATTTTAATGGATTTAGAAAACGATGCAACGGAAAAACTAAATGCCGATCTTACCTATTGTAAATTTGTTATTCATCACTTACAAAACAAAGAAGCGGGGTTAAGAAATTTAAGCTTTTTAACAAAAAAGGGCGGACATGTCCTTAGCGTTGAGCCCATCAACGCTATTCATTGGGTAGCGCCTTATGATGAATATTACTATCAATTATTTAACTGCTACCATGAATATGCTAAACATAAAAACATCGCCCTTAATTTTGGACAAGAAATTTATAATCTCTCACTGAAGAACAAATTATTTTCCCACGCTTCAAATGAAGGCTTTCAGCCTATTACCAATGATCCTTTTTTAAAATCTTATTTATTTAAGGGCTGGGAACATATTCAAGCAGATTTAGTTACGCTTGGACATATTTCCCCTCAAGAATGCCAAAACATGACACAAGGTTTAATGGCTATTATTCAAAGCGCTGATTTTATTTTTGGATTACCCCTTATTACCCTATTAAAATCGACGGTTCATTAAAATGTCTAAATTCCCTGATAAAAAATTTAAAAACAAAGTCGTTTTGATTACAGGCGCTTCCTCTGGCATTGGCGAGGCTTTAGCTTTAGTATTTGCCAAAGAGCAAGCAAAACTTGCGCTCCTTGCAAGACGTGTTGATCGCCTAGAAAGTATTACCAAACAATGCCAAGCATTAAACGCCCCCACCCTGGCAATAGCGTGCGATGTGACCAAGGACGAAGACTTGCCCCTTGCTGTTCAAAAAGTTTGCCAAGAATTTGGACAAATCGATGTGGTTGTCGCTAATGCAGGTTTTGGAGTGATTGGTTTTGCTGAAAATCTAACCCTTGCGGATTATCAACGTCAGTTTGAAACCAATGTGTATGGTGTTTTGCGCACGGTGTATGCAACGTTAGAGGCATTGAAAAAAACCAAAGGTCGCTTAGTGATTGTGGGAAGTGCTCTATCGCATGTGGCTATTCCTAAATATGCTGCCTATGCCATGAGCAAATTTGCAATTCGAGCTTTGGCAACCACGCTGTATGAAGAATTGGGACATTATGGCATTAGCGTTACCCTGATTTCACCGGGTTATGTCACCACCGAATTCAGAGACATTAACAATCAAGGTATTTACCAAGAAGGCAACAGAGAATCGATACCCTCTGGGTTAAGCATGCCAAAAGAAAAAGCTGCAAAAATAATTTTTAAAGCCATCAAAAACAGACAACGCGAGAAAATTTTTACCTTAACGGGGCGCGCTAGCGTTTTAATAAACCGCTTGTTTCCTAATTTTATACCCTGGTTTTTTAGAAAAAAGAAAGTTAAGTAACTCTCTATTAAATAATACGTTCAGTTTTAACGCTAAAGCCGTTAAAATTGAGCTCTTTAATTTTCCCTATTGGAGAGAACATGATCATTGCACCTAAAATTCGCGGCTTCATTTGCACCACCGCTCACCCAGAAGGTTGTAAAGCCCATGTTCAAGAGCAAATTAATTATGCCAAAGCGCATTGCCAACTTCATAACGGCCCTAAAAAAGTCCTCATTATCGGCGCCTCAACAGGGTATGGCTTAGCCAGCCGGATAGCGGCAGCCTTTGGTGCCAAAGCACAAACGATTGGCGTATTTTTTGAAAAGCCTACCGAAGGGAAACGCACCGCCTCCACGGGTTGGTACAATACCGCCGCCTTTGAACAAAAAGCCCTTGAAGCAGGACTTTATACCAAAAGTATTAATGGTGATGCATTTTCTGATGAAATCAAAGAAAAAACCATTCAACTTATCCAACAAGATTGGGGCGGCGAAGTTGATTTAGTGATTTATAGTTTAGCCTCCCCCAGAAGAATTCACCCTAAAACAGGCAAAGCTTACACGTCTGTTTTAAAGCCGATTGGTAAACCCTACACCAGCAAAACTGTCGATGTGATGGCAGGCACAGTAAGTGATGTCACGATTGAACCAGCCAATGCAGAAGAAATCGAAAATACCATTGCCGTGATGGGGGGGGAAGATTGGGAAATGTGGATGGAGGCTTTACAAAAAGCCAACTGCTTAAGTAAAGGCGTTAAAACGGTGGCTTATTCTTATATTGGCCCCGAATTAACCTACCCTATTTATCGCGAGGGCGCCATTGGCCAAGCCAAAGCGCACCTTGAAAAAACCGCTAAAGCATTAACCACAAAGCTTAGCGCGCTTAACGGCCAAGCCTTTGTTTCGGTTAACAAAGCGCTCGTTACCCAGTCCAGTGCCGCCATTCCCGTCGTGCCGCTTTATATTTCGCTGCTTTACAAAATAATGAAGGCGCAGCAAATACATGAAGGCTGTATTGAGCAAATTTGCCGTTTATATCAAGAAAAACTTTATAGTAATGGACCGATTGCCGTGGATGATAAGGGTTTAATCCGAATTGATGATTGGGAAATGATGCCACAAGTTCAAGCTGAAATTTCCTCCCTTTGGAATACCATCACCACGGAAAACCTTATGCAATTAACCGATATTGAAGGTTATCGTCATGAATTTCATAAGCTATTTGGCTTTGAGGTTAAAGGCGTAGACTATAGCAAAGAAGTTAACCCTGATGTCAAAATACCATCCTTGGCACTAGAGGCTATTGCTTAAAATACGGGGTGATTTTAGCGTTACGCTTAATGGGTGAATCTGCGGGGAGTTTATCGTAAATTTCCTGAGGTGATTCACCCTCGCCGTGTTTAGCCTTAACATCCGCTTTTTCTTCAAGCAAGACTAAAGTCCGCTTTGAGTCTTGATTTCGCATCGCTAAATGAAGTGGCGTGTATTGGCCCTTAGCATCAAAAGCACTTATGTTATGCCTTAGAAAAGGGTTCGATACTAAAAACATAAATTCATGAAAAGGACAAAATCTAGCCGCTGCCCTTCTTAGCCCTTTGCCTTCCTCTTCACGCAACTTTGCAATTTCGTCTTGAGATTTGAGCGTTGGCTTTGTCCATGCTTTATTCCATGTCAGTGGTTGTTTTTCATTTATCGTGTCTTCTTCTGATAAATTGAGCCCCTTAAAAGCCTCAACCAATTCTGTGTCTGCCTCATAGAAGTAGTCATCATCTAAAAGGCGGTGCATGGTTTCAAAAAAGCTCAAAGGATTATCTACTTTATCAAGATGCGATCTTGCACGAGCATATGCATATTCATAGGGGAGCTTGAAGTTTCCTTCAAAATCACCCTTTGCTAAATTATATTTTCGCATCATAAATTCGAAGCGCCTTTTCGCTTTTTCTTTACCAAATAATTCGACCAGCTTTTCTGTTATCTTATCATGGGTCGGCGCCAACCATGCTGCCTTTTCACCCAAAGCAAGGACGTTAAACCAGTGAACTTGAGAAAGTGGGTTTACTTCTTGTGTTTCACGTTGAAGCGCATCATAAAATGCACCTTGT